>DATDCY010000088.1 GCA_036524115.1 bacterium
CTGCTCCGGCCGCGGCCCCCGCGCCGCCGCCCGACCCCGAGGCGCTCGCCTTCGCCGCGAAGGTCTCGGGCGTGCTCGGGGAGCTGGGCACCCCGGACGCCATGCCCGGGCTGCCGACGTGGCGCGTCGACGCGGGGCGGATCGTCGAGACGTGCACGCGCCTGCGCGACGCCGGGTTCGACTACCTGCTCTTCGTCTCCGCCGTCGACCGCCCGGCCGAGGGGCGCTTCGAGGTGCTCTACGCCTTCACGAGCTACGCCGGCGGCCGCCAGGGCGCCCTGCTCGCCGAGGTCCCCCGCGAGACGCCGGCGATCGACTCGGTCTTCGGTGTCTGGAAGGGCGCCGACTGGCACGAGCGGGAGACCTACGACATGTTCGGCATCGTCTTCCGCAACCACCCGTTCCTGAGGCGGATCCTCCTCGACGAGGACTGGCCCGGCCACCCGCTGCGCAAGGACTACGTGGACACCCTCCACGACGTCGTGAAGCGGCCCTACTGACCATGGAACTGCTCAAGGCGTTCAAGACGGCCGACGTTCCCGGCACCGAGGCCCCCATGGCCTACGAGGACTATTTCGTCAACATGGGGCCGCAGCACCCCTCGACCCACGGGGTGCTCCGCCTCGTGCTCAAGCTCGCGGGCGAGACCGTCCTCGGGGTCACCCCGGTGCTCGGCTACGTGCACCGCGGCGTCGAGAAGATGGGCGAGGCGATGACCGTGGTGCAGTTCACGCACCTGACCGACCGCCTCGACTACCTCTCGGCGCACATGAACAACTGGGGCTGGGCGCTGGCGGTGGAGGAGGCCCTCGGCATCGAGGTGCCGGAGCGGGCCCAGCACATCCGGGTGATCATGGCGGAGTTGACCCGCATGGCCTCGCACCAGCTCTGGTGGGGCGTGCTCGGGATGGACCTCGGCGCCTTCACCCCCTTCCTCTACGGCTTCCGCGACCGCGAGCGGATCAACGACATCTTCGAGAAGACCTGCGGCGCCCGGCTGACGATGAACTACATCCGTCCCGGCGGCGTCGTGCAGGACGTCGACGAGGACTTCGCCAAGGACGTCCGGGCGTTCCTCGAGTACTTCGCGCCCTGCATCACCGAGTACGAGGAGCTCCTCGGCGGCAACCTGGTCTTCCAGGAGCGCACCAAGGGGATCGGCGTGCTCTCGGCCGACCTGGCGCGCTCGCTCGGGGTCACCGGGCCGACCGCCCGCGCCAGCGGCGTCGACTACGACGTGCGCCGCGCGCGCCCCTACGGCATCTACCCGCAGCTCGCCTTCCGGGTGCCGGTCATGAGCGCAGGCGACTGCTGGGCGCGCTACCAGGTGCGCATCGACGAGATGCGCGAGAGCCTCGGCATCGTGCGCCAGGCGCTCGAGAGCATGCCCGAGGGACCGGTGCGGGCCAAGCTGCCGGCGATCGTCAAGATCCCGAAGGGGCACTGGCTCTCGCGCGTGGAGGCCGCCCGCGGCGAGATCGCCTTCTACCTGCAGGGCGACGGCGGCGAGAAGCCCTGGCGCGTGAAGGTGCGCAGCCCGAACTTCTCGAACCTCGCCGCGCTCCCGTACATCTCCAAGGGCCACCGCGTGGCCGACATCGTGGCGATCCTCTCCACGCTCGATGTCGTCATCCCCTGCATCGACCGCTGAGGCGCTGAACGCGATGGACAACTGGATCTGGCACACCGAGCGCATTCCGGCGGCCATCACCGCCTTCCTCACCGCGCTGCTCGGCAACCCGCAGCTCGTCGACCTGGTGAAGATGATCCTCGCCGCGGCGCTCCTGGCCGGCTTCGTCTCGCTCACGGCCCTCTCGCTGGTCTGGGTCGAGCGCAAGGTCGCCGCCCACGTCCAGCAGCGGCTCGGGCCGATGCGCGTCGGGCCGCACGGCATCCTCCAGACGCTCGCCGACGGCCTCAAGCTGCTGAGCAAGGAGAACATCACGCCGCTCGAGGCGGACCGGTTCATCTTCCACCTCGCGCCGCTGCTGTGCTTCGCCGCGACCTTCGTCGCGCTGGCCTTCATCCCGTGGGCGCCGGATCTGCAGGTCGTCAACTTCAACGTCGGCCTGGTCTTCGTGCTCGGGATCGGCTCGGTCGGCGTGCTGGGCATCCTCGCCGCCGGCTGGTCGAGCAACAACAAGTGGTCGATGCTCGGGGCGATGCGCGCCGGCGCGCAGATCATCTCCTACGAGCTGTCGGCGACGATCGCGCTGATCTCCATCCTGGTCTTCGCCGGCTCGCTCGACTTCCGCGAGATCGTCGCCTCCCAGGCCCAGGGCTGGTGGATCTGGCGCGCGCCGCTCGTCGGGATCGTGGCCTTCCTCATCTACGGCATCGCCTCGATCGCCGAGTGCAACCGCACGCCCTTCGACCTCGTGGAGGGGGAGAGCGAGCTGACCGCCGGCTTCCACACCGAGTACGCCTCAATCCGTTTCGCGATGTTCTTCCTCGCCGAGTTCGTCAACATCTTCCTCGTCTGCTCGATCTCGGCCACGGTCTTCCTCGGCGGCTGGATGCCGTTCCACATCGGCGGCGCCGCCGGCTTCAACCGCCTCGCCGACCTCATCCCCCCCTGGGCCTGGTTCTACGGCAAGGCGATGGCGCTCGTGCTCGTCTTCATGTGGGTGCGCTGGACCTTCCCGCGCCTGCGCGTCGACCAGATGATGCGCTTCGAGTGGAAGTTCCTCATGCCGCTGGCCTTCGTCACGCTCGCCGTCGCGAGCTGCCTGGTGACCGCCGGCTGGTACTTCTTCCCCGGGTAAGGCGGCAGGAGCGGCGGCATGGGCTATCTCGGACGGACGGTGACGGCGATCCAGGGCTTCGTCACCGGCATGGGCATCACGCTCGGGCACTACGTGCGCTTCTCGGAGGTCGTGACCCAGCAGTACCCCGAGAACCGCGAGTGCCTGAAGATGGCCCCGCGCTTCCGCGGCAAGATCCACCTCGTGCGCGACCCCGAGAACAACACGCACAAGTGCACGGCCTGCGGCCTGTGCATGAAGGCCTGCCCGAACAACTCGCTGACGGTCAAGCGCGAGAAGGACCCGGAGACGAACAAGTTCAAGCTCGCCGGCTACTATTACCACTTCGAGCGCTGCACGCTCTGCGGGCTCTGCGTCGACACCTGCAGGTTCTCGGCGCTCGTCATGGGCAACGACTACGAGAACGCCGCCTACGAGCGCGGCGCGCTCACCCTGCGGCTGGACACGCCCGACGGCGTGCCGCGGCCGGCGCCGGAGGCCCCGTGACGCTCGAGACGTTCTTCTTCTACCTCATGGCGGCGTTCATCCTGTTCTCCGCCTACTTCGTGGTGACCGCGCGCAACCTCTTCCGCTGCGCCATCGGCCTGGCCGCGGTGCTCATCGGCATCGCCGGCGTCTACCTGCTCATGGACGCCCAGTTCCTCTCGGCGGTGCAGGTGGCCGTCTACGTCGGCGGCGTCGTGGTCCTCGTCGTGTTCGCGGTCCTCATGGTCTCGGACGTCACGCAGAAGGAGTACCTGCGCTCGCCGTTCTCGCGCAGCGTCGCCGCCGCGATCATCGCCGAGCTGCTGCTGATGGTCGTCGCGGGCGCCGCGCTGATGCAGGGCTTCGGCGCCTCCCGCCCCACGCCGGCCTCGGCGCCGGTGCGGGAGATCGGGCACGCGCTGCTCGAGACGGGGCCGGGCGGCTTCGCCCTGCCCTTCGAGGTGATCTCGCTCGTGCTGGTCGCGGCGCTCATCGGCGCCTGCACGGTCGCGGGCGGGCCCGAGGACCGCGCACGGGAGGAGGGCCAGTGAACCCCGGGCTCGAGCACTACCTCGTCCTCTCGGCGCTGATCTTCAGCTTCGGCGTCTTCGGGCTGCTCACGCGCCGCAACCTCGTCGCGATGCTCCTCTGCGTCGAGCTCGTGCTCAACTCGGCGGCACTGAACTTCGTCGCCTTCCATCGCTTCCTCTTCAAGGGCGACCCCGGCGGGGTGGTCTTCCCGATCCTGATCATCGCCGTGGCCGCCGCGGAGGCCGCGGTCGCGCTGGCGGTCATCATCTCCCTCTTCCGCCACCGCAAGAACCTCGACGCGCGGGCCGCGGACACGCTCAGCGGGTGACGACGATGAACACGTTCTCCGGCCATCATCAGGAAGCGGCTTCGCTGTTCGCATCCCCAAGCCTGCAGCGCTGTGCGGGCGAGGCGCCCGCGCCATGACGACGGGCTCCTGGTTCCTCGACCACCTCTGGCTGGTGCCGCTGCTGCCGTTCCTCGGCGCGCTCCTCATCGCCCTCGTCCTGCGGCCGCTGACGAGCCCGCGCGTCTGCTCGGGGGCGGCCATCGCCGCCGTCGGCGGCAGCGCCTTCGTCGGCTGGGGCGCCGCCTTCGCCTACTTCGGCCGCCACGCGCACGACACGCTCATCCCCTGGCAGACGACCTGGCTGGCCTTCACCCCGAAGTTCCCGGGCAACGTCGGCGTGATCGCCGACGACCTCTCGATGCTGCTCGTGCTCGTGGTGACCGGCGTCAGCCTGCTCGTGCACATCTACTCCACCGGGTATCTGCACGGCGAGCCGGGCTACCCGCGGTACTTCGCCGCCCTCAACCTCTTCACCTGCTCGATGCTCGGCCTCGTCCTCTCCGTCTCCATCCTCCAGATCTACGTCTTCTGGGAGCTGGTCGGCGTCTCCTCCTTCCTGCTGATCGGGTACTACTGGGAGAAGCCGAGCGCGGTCTCGGCGTGCAAGAAGGCCTTCATCGTCACCCGCTTCGCCGACCTCGGCTTCCTGCTCGGGCTGCTCATCCTCTCCGGCTACGCCGGCGGCCTGGATTTCGCGCACCTCGGCGACCCGGCGACCATCTCCCGCCTCGAGGGCGTGACCCTCATGGGCGTGAGCGCGCTCACCCTGTCGGCAGTCCTCGTCTACTGCGGCGCCGCAGGCAAGAGCGCGATGTTCCCGCTGCACATCTGGCTCCCCGACGCGATGGAGGGGCCGACGCCGGTCTCCGCGCTCATCCACGCCGCGACGATGGTCGTCGCCGGCGTCTACCTCGTCGCGCGGCTCTTCCCGTTCTACGCCGCCACCGAGGGCGGCATGGCGGTCGTGATGGCGATCGGCACCTTCACCTCGCTCTTCGCCGCGGTCATCGCCGTGACGCAGTTCGACATCAAGCGCGTGCTTGCGTTCTCGACGCTCTCGCAGCTCGGCTACATGATGCTCGCGCTCGGCGTCGCCCGGGCCGAGGCGCCGCTCGGCTTCACCGCCTCGCTCTTCCACCTGGCGACCCACGCCTGCTTCAAGGCGCTGCTCTTCCTCGGCGCCGGCAGCGTCATCCACGCCGTGCACACCAACGACATCCGCGAGATGGGCGGGTTGCGCCGCAAGCAGCCGATCACCCACTGGACGTTCCTCATCGCCTGCCTCGCGATCGCCGGGTTCCCCGGGACCTCGGGCTTCTTCTCGAAGGACGAGATCCTCGCGGCTGCGCTGCACGGCGGGCACCCGGTGGTCTTCGGCGTCGCGCTCTTCGTGGCCGGGCTCACCGCGTTCTACATGTTCCGGATCTACTTCCTCACGTTCTGGGGCGAGCCGCGCGACCACCACAAGTTCGACCACGCCCACGAGTCGCCGGCGAGCATGTGGGTGCCGCTGGCGATCCTGGCGGTGCCCTCGATCTTCCTCGGGTACGTGCCCTTCGGCCAGTACGTCTACCGCGGGGAACTGGAGCACGCGAGCATCGACCCGATGATCGCGGTGCCCGCGACCCTCGCCGGCCTCACGGGCATCGCGACCGCGGCCCTGCTCTACGGCCGGCCCAGCGGCGCGCCCGCCCGGGTCGCCGCGGCGCTCGGCGGGCTCTACCGCACCGTCTACAACAAGTTCTACTTCGACGAGATCTACCTCTTCATCACCCACAAGATCATCTTCCGCTACATCAGCCGCCCGCTGGCCTGGTTCGACCGGCGCATCGTCGACGGCACCATGGACCTCACCGCCCAGGCCTCGCGCCTCGGCGGGGCCTGGCTGCGGCTCACGGCCACCGGGCGCCTGCAGAACGCGCTGCGCTTCGTCTCCGGCGGCGCCGCCCTGCTCATGCTGACGCTCATCTTCGCCGGGCCGGGCATCGCCGCGCTCGTCGCCGCCGGCTATGGCGGCATCGGCGCGGCCCTCGCCGTGCAGATCGTGCGCAACGTCCGCGGCACCGGCGAGCCGCTCAAGAACATCCCGCGCGACTGACACGGGACACTAACGGGAAGAACAAGGGGGACGCATGGGCATACTGACGCTCATCACCGCCGTGCCGTTCGCGGCCGTGGCGATCATCATGTTCCTGCCCGCATCCAGACTCGAGACCATCAAACGGGTCGCGCTCGTGGCCACCGGCATCGACGTCGCCCTGGCGGTCTGGCTGGTGTTCGACGCGCTTGGCCGCATCGGCGCCGGGAGCGCCCCCCTCTGGCACGTCGAGCGCTTCACCTGGCTCGAGACCCTCGGCGTCGAGTACTACATGGGCGCCGACGGCGTCGCCGTGCTCATGATCCTGCTGACGGCGGTCGTCATCTTCTGCGGCGTGCTCGCCTCCTGGCGCCACGAGCACCGCGGCAAGGAGTTCTTCGCCTTCCTGCTGCTGCTCGTCGGCGGCGTCTTCGGCGTCTTCGGCGCCCAGGACCTCTTCCTCTTCTTCCTGTTCTACGAGATCGCGGTGCTGCCGATGTACCTGCTCATCGGCCTCTGGGGCACCGGGCCGAAGGAGTACTCGGCCATGAAGCTGACCCTGATGCTCATGGGCGGTTCGGCGCTGATCGTGGTCGGCATCCTCGTGCTCTTCTTCCAGTCGGGCTCGCCGACCTTCGCCATGGACGCCATAGCCGCGCGGGGCATCCCGGCCGCGACGCAGGCCTGGGTCTTCCCGCTGATGTTCTTCGGCTTCGGGACCCTCGGCGGCCTCTGGCCGTTCCACACCTGGTCGCCGGACGGCCACGCCTCGGCGCCGACGGCGGTCTCGATGCTCCACGCCGGCGTGCTCATGAAGCTCGGCGGCTTCGGCTGCCTCAAGGTCATGTTCCTGATGCCCGAGGGCGCGCGGATGTGGGGGACCTTCTTCCTCGCGCTGACGACCGTGAACATCTTCTACGGCGCGCTCATCGCCTGCCGCAAGACGGACCTCAAGTACATCACGGCGTACAGCTCGGTCAGCCACTGCGGGCTGGTGATCTACGGGCTCTCGACCCTGAACATCACCGGATTCCAGGGCGCCGTCGTGCAGATGTTCGCGCACGGCCTGATGACCGCCCTCTTCTTCGCGCTCATCGGCATGATCTACGGGCGCACGCACACCCGCTTCATCACCGAGATGGGGGGCCTGCTCAAGGTGATGCCGTATCTCGGCGTCTGCTACATGATCGGCGGCATGGCCGGGCTCGGCCTCCCCGGGCTCGCCGGCTTCATCGCCGAGGTCCAGGTCTTCGTCGCCGCCTTCCAGGACGCCTCGCTCTCGCACCGCGTGATGACGGTGCTCGCAGCCTCGAGCGTCGTGACCACCGCCGTGTACCTGCTGCGCGCGCTGACGAAGATGCTCTACGGCCCGATCCAGGACAAGCACCACCTCGAGCTGACGGACGCGACGCTCGTCGAGCGCGTCCCCCTCGGCATCCTCGTGTTCTTCCTGGCCTTCGCCGGGATCTTCCCGATGTGGATGATCCGGCTCATCTCCAGCTCGCTCGCGCCGGTCGTGGCGCGCATCGCGGCGGTTGGCTAGGAGGTGACGACCATGGGCGCCTCGTTCTCCGCGATCAACCTCGAGGTCGGGCTCACGATCCTGGCCGCGGTCGTGCTCGGCGTGGGGATGGTCAGCCCCAAGGGCCGCAACGGCCGCGCCGAGACGCTCCTGGCCGCGGCGGGCTTCGGCCTGCTGTTCGCGGGGACGTTCGCCGGCCTCTCGCCGCTGGGCGAGGCCTTTGGCGGCGCGTGGGGCACCGGTCCGCTCTCCGTCCTCTACAAGCGGCTCTTCCTGGCCGCCGGCGCCCTCACCGCGCTGCTCGCCTGCCCCGGCGACGAGCCCCAGCCGCCGATCCCGGCCAGCCGCCTTGGCGAGGCGATGGGCCTGATGACGCTCTCGGTCACCGGCATGTGCGTGCTGGTCTCCTCCCGGGAGCTGGCGCTGCTCTACACGGGCCTCGAGCTGGTCACGATGCCGCTGGTGGCGATGGTCGCGATCCACCCGCGCCGGCCCCAGGCCGCCGAGGCCGGTCTCAAGTACGTCTTCACCTCGGCGCTCTCCTCGGGCTTCCTGCTCTATGGTCTCTCCTTCGTCTACGGCCTGACCGGCTCGACGATGCTCGCGACGATCGCCCAGCGGCTGCCCGCCGGGCCGCTGACGGTCGCCGCGCTGGTCATGGTCATGGTCGGCGTCGGCTTCAAGATCTCGGCCGTCCCCTTCCACCTCTGGGCGCCGGACGTCTACCAGGGCGGCCCGGTTGTCGTCTCCGTGTTCCTCGCCGTGGCCTCGAAGGCCGCGGGTTTCGCGCTCTTCGCCAAGGCCGTCGCCCTGGCGTTCACCCAGATCGGCGAGAGCGTGGCGCTGCTCGTCGCGGTGCTGGCGGTGCTGACCATGAGCATCGCGAACCTCGTGACGCTCTACCAGACGAACATCAAGCGGTTCCTCGCCTGGTCGTCGGTGGCGCAGTGCGGCTACCTGCTCGTCGGGCTCGCCGCCCGCGGCGTGCGCGCGGACGCCTCCGTGGCCTTCTACCTGCTCGTCTACCTGGCGTCGAGCCTCGCGGCCTTCGGCGTCGCGACCATCGTCGAGCGGGCGACCGGCCGCGAGGACATGCGCGAGTACATCGGCCTCTCCGAGTCCAACCCGCGCATCGCGTTCGTGATGATGCTCGCGCTCTTCTCGCTCGCCGGCATCCCGCCGCTGGCGGGCTTCCTCGGCAAGTTCTTCCTCTTCGCCGCGGCGGCGCAGGTCGGGAAGAACTGGCTGGTCCTGGTGGCGGCCGTCAACTCGACGGTCTCCCTCTACTACTACCTGACGGTCATCCGCTGGATGTACATCGAGAAGCCCAAGGAGGGGAGCACGCCGGTCCCGGCGATCCCGGTCTCGGCGGCCTCCGGCGCCGTGCTCGCCATCAGCACGATCGGCATGCTCGCGCTCGGGCTGCTGCCGCAGTTCCTCCGCTGGGTCGAGAGCGCCTCCGCCTCCGGCTTCTAGCGCAGGCCGCCCACAGCGGCCCATCTGCGGCGTTGCACTCCTCCCGGCTCCCTGCGGCGTACCGCGCGTACGCCTCAGTCGCCGGATCGTCGCGCGCCTTGCATCTGGACCCCTGTGAGCGGCCTGCGCGGGCTCATCCAAGACATTCGCTGATCCGTTGCGTCGCGCGCCTTGCATCTGGACCCTTCTGCGGGGCCTCCCTCACGGTTCCGAACCGGGGGCCATCTGCCGCGGCGCGTCCCTCCTGCCGGATCGTCGCAAATCCGTGGCGGGTCGCCCCTTGCATCTGACCCCGGCTCCGGCCCGGCGTGTCCCCGCGGCCTACCACTCGTGCGGGTGTGCCAAACGGCGCGCCATCGGTGTCAGAATGCTGTAGAATGGCCGGCCGGCGCGGACAACGCGTCTGAAAGGATGACGTTGGACGAGAGGGACGGGCGTTGATACAGAACAAGATCGTGGTTCGCTTCCTGGACGGGAGGCGGCTCAAGGGGTACACAGGGGACTTCCTGCCATCAAAGCCGGCGTTTCATGTCATGCCCCTGGACGCCCCCCCGGGGACCAAGCCCATGCTCGTGCAGATCTCGGAGCTCAAGGCGGTCTTCTTCGTGAAGGACCTGGTCGGCAACCCCGAGCACCGCGAGCGCCTCGAGTTCCGGCCCGACCGGCCCCCGGTGGGCAAGAAGATCCGCGTCGTCTTCCGGGACGGGGAGGTCCTCGTCGGCACCACGCAGGGCTACGATCCGACCCGCGCCGGCTTCTTCCTGGTGCCCGCCGACCACGAGTCGAACAACGAGCGCTGCTTCATCATCGGGCGCGCCACCACGAAGGTCCAGTTCCTCTAGCCGGCGCCCGGCATCGTTTCTTCCGCGGCGGAACTTGCCTGCGGGCGCTTCCATGGGGGAGGCTTCGCCCCCCGGTGGCGCGGCTGGCGCCGCTGTCACCCCCCCTGTTGTGAGAAGCGGGCCTCCTTCGCGTGCGGCGGCGGCGCCGTGACTACCCTGCGTCAGAGCGATCGTCAGTCGACAAGGCGGCAGCGGCGCCAGCCGCGCACCGAGCTCACCAGCCAGACCCCGCGCGCGGACCGCAGCTCGTCCACGCCGATGCGCCGCTCGCGCACCGTGCCGCGCTCGAGCAGCGCGGCGCGAAACGTGCCGCCGAGCAGACCGCACTCGAGCGGCGGCGTCCAGAGCCCCGCTGCGTCCCTGATGACGACATTGGCGGTCGCCGCCTCCGTGACCTCTCCCTCCCCGTTCCAGAGGATCACCTCGTCGCAGCCGCGGCGGCCGGCGAGCGCCCGCTCGTAGGGCTCGCGCCGCGTGGTCTTGTGGTGGAGGAAGAGGTCGTCCCGGCGCACCGGCTCGCGCGCGAGCGCCACCGCCAGGACGCGACGGGCGCGCGCCGGCGGGCGCTCTTCGAGAGGCACCGCGCGCAGCCCGAGCGGCGCCACGGCGATCTCCACCGTCCCGGCTTCGTCCAGCAGCAGGCGGACGCGGCGGGCACCGCGCAGACCGCGCACGGCCGCCCCGAGGCGTGCCCGCACTGCCTCCGGGTCGCAGGCGAAGCCGAAGTACTCGGCCGACGCGGCGAGGCGCCCCAGGTGCCGCTCGAGAAGCAACAGGCCCCGCCCCGGCAGCCACGCCAGGGTCTCGATGAGCCGGAAGCGGGCGGGCACGCCGCCGAGGACGAGCGTCTTGGTCCGGCACTCCGCCAGCTCCGCTCCCGCCCGCGAGTCCCAGACGATACCGCTGCCGGTGCCGTACTCCGCGCTCCCGCGCCGGCGGTCGACGACGAGCGTGCGGATCGCGACGTTCATCCAGCCGCTCCGGCCCGGCCCGAGCACGCCGACGCAGCCGGTGTAGATCCCCCGCGGCGTCCGCTCGAGCTCCGCGATGATCTCCATGGTGCGGACCTTCGGCGCGCCGGTGATCGACGCCGACGGGAAGATCGCGGCAAGGACCTCCTCGAGGGGCGCGCCGGTCTCGGCGCAGACGGTCGAGGTCATCTGCCAGAGCGTCGGGTAGCGCTCGGTCTCCCAGAGGCGCGGCACCCGGACGGACCCGGCGCGCGCGACCCGGCCGAGGTCGTTGCGCACCATGTCCACGATCATCACGTTCTCCGCGCGCTCCTTCTCGCTGGCGCGCAGCGCGTCCGCCTGCCGCACGTCGGCCGCGGCGGTCAGCCCGCGCGCGGCGGTGCCCTTCATCGGCCGGCAGGTGACCAGGTCGCCCTCGAGGCGGAAGCACAGCTCGGGCGAGGCGGAGAGCACGGCGTACCTGCCGGTGTCGATGAAGGCGCCGTAGCGCGACCGCTGCGCCCGGGCCAGGGCGGCGAACCGCGCCGCCATGTCCGCGCCGTCCCACGGCGCCCGCAGCCGGTACGTGTAGTTGACCTGGTAGGTCTCCCCAGCGGCGATGCGCCCGTGGATGGCCGCCACGGCGTCCCGGTAGATCTCCGGCGTCGGCCCGCCGCTCCACGTCGGCGTGAAAGGCGCTACGGCGCCGCCGGCCTCCGGCGCGCGCGCATCCTCGCCCCCCGCGAAGAGCGCGAACCACGCGAGGGGGACCTCGCCCGCCGGCCGCACCGTCAGCGCGTCGTCAAAGGCGGGGGAAGCCTCGTAGCCGATCCAGCCGACCGCCACCCTCCCGCGATCGATCTGCCGCCGCACCTCGGCGACAAGCGGCAGGACATCGACGAGGCGCGTCGCGACGAGCACGCCGAGCGGCTCGCGGTAGCGTCGCCAGCGCGTCCGGTCGTCGCTCCCGCAGGTCGCCAGCGCGCCGACGCCCCCGCTCGGCGCGCGGCTGCCGACACGACGCGTGTTCCGCACTGTCACCGCGCCCCTCCCGCGCCGGACAGCCGGCCGGCGTGCCGGAATTGTACCCGAGAAGCGCACGCCGGGAGCGCGACGGGGCGGCGCGGCGTCTGTACTATGATGGTTCGAGAGCGGCGGGGCGACGGCGCGGCAGCTGTGCGGAGGAACGATGGCGAAGGAACGGAAGGTCGATCTGCCGGCCCCCCTGCCCGGCACCGCGACGGAGTTGGCCGAGCGGGGCTGGGACGAGCTTGACGTGCTCCTCGTCACGGGGGACGCCTACGTTGACCACCCTGCGTTCGGCGCGGCCCTGATCGGCCGGGTGCTCGAGGCGGAAGGGCTTCGGGTCGGCGTCGTGGCGCAGCCGGATTGGCGCACGCCCGAGCCGCTCCTGGCGATGAGCCGCCCGCGGCTCTTCTGCGGCGTGACCGCGGGCAACCTCGACTCCATGGTGGCCAACTACACCGCGGCCCGGCACCGACGCTCCGAGGACGAGTACAGCGAAGGCGGGGCGGCCGGGCGGCGCCCCAACCATGCGGCCGTGGTCTACGCGCAGCTGGCGCGGCGGGCGTTCCCCGGGCTGCCGGTCGTGCTCGGAGGGATCGAGGCCAGCCTGCGGCGGCTGACGCACTACGACTACTGGGCGGACGGGCTCAAGCCGTCCATCCTCCTGGACGCGAAGGCGGACATTCTCGTCTACGGCATGGGCGAGCGCGCCGTGCGGGAGATCGCGCGGCGGCTGCGGGCTGCCGCGGCCGCAGGTGCGCCCGCGGACCTCGCCGGCATCCGGGGCACGGCGCGGCTCCTGGGCGCCCGCGCCGCCGGGGCGCTGCCGCGTCGGACACCGGCACCGGCAGGCGACACGATCGTGCTCCCGTCCTGGGAGCAGCTCCAGGCTGACCGCGCCCTGCTGCTGGAGACGACCCGCCGGACCGAGACGGAACAGAGCCCGTTCTGCGGCAGGCGGCTGGTGCAGTTCTTCGGCGACCGGGCCGTGGTCGTCGACCCGCCGGCGCCGCCGCTGTCCACGGCCGAACTGGACGCGCTGGCCGAGCTGCCGTTCACGCGCCGGCCGCACCCGCGCTACGGCGGCCCGATCCCCGCCTTCACGATGATCCGCGACTCGGTGACCGTCGTCCGCGGCTGCGCGGGCGGCTGCACCTTCTGCGGGCTGGGCCTGCACCAGGGCCGGTTCCTCTCGGCCCGCAGCGCGGACTCGGTGCTGCGCGAAGTCGAGCGGATCGCCACCGCCCCGGGGTTCCACGGCACCATCACCGACCTCGGGGGGCCGACGGCGAACCTCTACGGCTGCGCGAACGGCCTGGACGCCGCGTGCCGCTCCTGCCGGCGGGCGAGCTGCCTCTTCCCGGCACTGTGCGACCGCTTCGCGATCCGCGAAGAACCGGGGATCGAGCTGCTGCGGGCCGCCGCGCGCGTCCCCGGCGTGAGGCACGTCTTCGTGCAGTCGGGCATCCGGATGGACGTGGCGCTGCGCACTCCCCGCTACCTGCGCGAGCTGGTCCGCCACCACGTTTCCGGGCACCTCAAGGTGGCACCGGAGCACCTGCATCCGGAGGTCCTGCGCCGCATGCGCAAGCCGGCCGGCGTCTTCGAGCGCTTCCGGGAGGAATTTCGCAGGGAGAGCGCCGCCGCGGGCAGGGAGCAGTACCTCGTGCCGTATTTCATCGCCGGCTTTCCCGGCTGCACCGAAGCGCAGATGGGGGTCGTCGAGGAGTGCCTGCGCGCGACCCGCTGGCAGCTGCAGCAGGTCCAGGACTTCATCCCGCTGCCGATGACGCCGGCCGCCGCGATGTACGCCACCGGCCGCGACTACGAGACCGGCAGGCCGATCTTCGTCGCGCGCGGCGCCGGCGAGCGACTGCGCCAACGGCGCGCGCTGCAGCCTGCGGCGGGGCCGCCTCGAGGCCGCCGGCGGTGAGCGTGGCACCGCGGACGCCCGCCCATCGGAAGCAACCCATGATCGGGACGCGCCTCCATCACCTCGCCCTCGGCGCGCAGGACGTCGAGCGCATCGCGGCGTTCTACCGCGACCTTCTCGCGCTGCCCGAGGTCGCGCGGCACCGCCTCCCCGACGGCACTCTGCGGTCGGTCTGGCTGGACCTCGGGGGCGCCGTCCTGATGATCGAGCGCACGGCGGAGCCGCCCCGGCGGGTGGCGGACGTGGGCGCGGGACTCTTCCTGCTGGCACTTGCCTGCGCAGCGGAGCGGCGCGAGGCCTGGGAGCGGAGTCTCACGTCCGCCGGCGTCCGGATCGAGGGCCGGACCGAGCACACGAGCTATTTCCGCGATCCCGAGGGGAATCGGGTCGCGATCTCTTCGTACCCGTTCAACATATTCCAGAAATAGTACGTATCGGTAGTTGTCTTAGATTTGCCATTCCCGCAAGTATCTTTTATTCAGTAAACCTGCAAGACGCAGCGATCGGGTCACTGGATAAAATTCTCCGTATTATCAGACTGATACATCGAGCGATTGCCTGCTGGCACGTCGATTGCTGAACAACCAAGACGACGGGCGACGTGCACTGGGGCACGTGCCGAAGAGCAAAGCGAGGAGGAACTCGATGAACAGCAGCGGAAGAGCGTCGGGGCGTATCGGAACACGCGGAGCGGTCGCGGCACTGGCGTTGGCGGCGCTCGTCGGCGGCGCGCCGGACATCGTCCGGGCCACCCCTTCGACGACCTACTGGACGCCGATGACCGTGGACATCCAGCCCTACGGCGTCCTCCACACCGGCGTCGACAACTACTTCACCGTCTTCCGCAAGGCGAAGGACGGGGGCGGCCAGTTCCCGACCGACGTCGGCCTGACGCTCGGGGTGCTCCCCTTCGACAAGCTCAGGATGGAGGTCGGCGTCGACCTCATGGAGTCCTCGGACTACCCCCTCTCGTTCAACGCGAAGATCGGCGTCCCCGAGGATGCGTGGTTCTCCGGGCAGCCGACGCTGCAGCTGGGCGTCTTCAACGTCGGCACCAAGGCGGACGTCACCAACCAGGACGTCGTCTACGCCGTGATCGGCAAGAGCATCCCCGGGATCGGGCGCCTGTCCGCGGGTCCGTACTGGGGCAACAAGAAGGTGCTCATGGACAAGGACGGCGGCGCGGAGAACACCGGGTTCATGGTGGCCTTCGACCGCGCCTTCCTGCCGGTCAAGGACCGGGATGGGAACGAGTTCAGCCGCATCGTCCTCGCCGCGGACTACGCCTCGGGCAAGAACGCGATCGGCGGCGGCGGCGCCGGGGCGTACTGGTTCTTCACGAAGGACATCAGCCTGCTGACCGGGCCGGTCTTCTTCAACGAGGAGGCGATCAACGGCAAGTGGAAGTGGACGGTCCAGTTCGACATCAACACCTCGATCTTCTGATCCGACGGAGCCGCGGGCCCGACGCCACGGGCCCGCGGCCGCCGCTCCGGGCACCCGTTGCGTAGGTTTTCCCGAACGGGACCCTCCGGCGCCCAGGCGTCGTCGCGAGACAATCCGTTGTCACTTTCGGGGGTTGCGATCGGGATGCCGGGGTTGGCACGCTCGTTGCTGGCCCCGGAAGTCCGAACGAGCGACGAGGCGCCGCGCACCCAGGCGACGACACATGGAGGAAGGGGCGGATGGCTCAAGGATGCGGCGCCGGCGACGGACCGCGCCGGCGCCGTGTGGCATACTGGCGTCACCACAGCGCCCGGAGGGTGCCGTGAGCGCACCGCGAACGGCGAAGGCGGCGGCGCCGCGGGGACGGGGAACCATGAGGATCGCACTGGCGCAGATCAACCCGACGGTCGGCGACCTGCGCGGGAACATCGAGCTCATCGCCGCGGCGGCGGGCCGAGCGCGGGAGGCCGGCGCGCAGCTGGTCGTCCTCCCCGAGCTCGCGCTCTGCGGCTACCCGCCCGAGGACCTGCTGCTCAACCCGCACTTCGTCCGCGAGTGTCGCGTCGCCCTCGCCGAGGCCGCCCGCCGCTGCGCCGGCATCGACGCCCTCGTCGGCTTCCCCGAGGCGGCCGCCGACCGCGTCCACAACGCGGCGGCGCTGCTGCGCGGCGGGGCGGAGGCGGCGATCGCGCGCAAGACCGAGCTGCCGAACTACGGCGTCTTCGACGAGCGGCGCTACTTCGCGCCCGGGGCCGGGGCGCTGACGGTCGACCTCGGCGGCACCGCGCTCCTGGTCACGATCTGCGAGGACATCTGGGTCGCCGGGGGCGCCGTCGAGCGCCAGGCCCGCCAGCGCCGCCACGACCTGGTGATCAACATCTCCGCGTCGCCGTTTCATGCCGGCAAGCTCGCAGAGCGCCACGCGGTCGCCGCGCGCTTCGCCCGCACGGCCGGGACGCCGCTGTGCTACCTGAACATCGTCGGCGGGCAGGACGAGCTGGTGTTCGACGGCGGCAGCTTCGTCGTCGACGCGAAGGGGACGATCACCTCGGCCGCCCGGCGCTTCGTCGAGGACCTGCTCATCGTCGAGCTGGCGCCGGGCCCCGACGGGCTCCCGGCGCCGGTGGCGCAACCGCTGCCGGCGCCGCACGAGCGGCTCGCCGAGATCCACGCGGCGCTCGTCCTCGGCACGCGCGACTACCTGCGCAAGAACCGCTTCGGGAAGGCCGTCATCGGCCTCTCCGGCGGCATCGATTCGGCGCTGACGGGGGCGATCGCCGTCGAGGCCCTCGGCGCCGAGCGGGTCGTCGGCGTCTCTCTGCCCTCGCGCTTCAACAGCCGCGAGACGCGCACCGACGCGGCGCGCGTGGCCGCGAATCTCGGGATCCGCTTCCTCGAGATCCCGATCCAGGAGACGTACGAGAGCTACCTGCGGCTGCTGGCGGGCCCCTTCGGCGAGGGCGACCCGGGCGTCGCCGGCGAGAACCTGCAGGCGCGCGTGCGCGGGAACATCCTCATGGCGCTCTCGAACCGCTTCGGCTGGCTCGTGCTGACCACGGGCAACAAGAGCGAGACCGCCGTCGGCTACTGCACGCTCTACGGCGACATGGCCGGCGGCTTCGCGGTCATCAAGGACGTGCCCAAGACGCTCGTCTGGGAGCTGGCGGCCGACCTCAACCGACGCGCGCGGCGCGAGGTGATCCCGGAGAGCACGATCGGGCGCGTGCCCTCGGCCGAGCTGCGCGAGAACCAGCGCGACGAGGACTCCCTGCCGCCGTATCCGGTTCTGGACGCGATTCTCGCCGCGTACGTCGAGGGGCTGCGCTCGCCGCGCGAGATCGCCGCGCTCGGCTTCGACCCGCAGACGGTCGAGCGGGTGATCCGGCTCGTCGACGGCGCCGAGTACAAGCGACGCCAGGCGCCGCCGGGCGTGAAGATCACCCCGCGCGCGTTCGGGCGCGACCGGCGGCTGCCCATCACCAACGGCTGGACGGACCATCTGGCGGAGCGATGATGCGCGTTGCGGTCGTCATGCACGTCGACAGCGAGGGCCCCGGTGTTCTTGCGGACGTCCTGCAGGCCGCGGGCACCGCCGTCGAGACGGTCCACCTCCACCGCGGCGAGCGCCTGCCGGAGCCGCGGGCGCTGGACGCCGCGATCGTCCTGGGCGGCCCGATGAACGTCTACGAGGAGCCCATCCACCCCTTCCTGCGCGAGGAGGACCGCTTCCTCCAGGAGGCCGCGGAGCTCGGGCTCCCCGTCCTCGGCATCTGCCTCGGCGCCCAGCTCATCGCCAAGGCGGCCGGCGCCGCGGTGCGGAAGAACCGCGTCAGGGAGGTCGGCTGGTACACGGTCTCGCTCACGGAGGACGGGGTGCGCGACCCGCTCTTCCGCGAGGTGCCGCCGACGCTCACGGTGCTGCAGTGGCACGAGGACACCTTCGACGTGCCGGCCGCCGGAACGCTGCTGGCCACCGGCAGGGAGTGTCTCAACCAGGCCTTCCGCGTCGGCAACAGCTGGGGCCTGCAGTTCCACCTCGAGGCGGACCGACCGATGCTCAAGGAGTGGTTCGGCGGCCAGCCCGGCTCCGCCCTCATCCTGCACCAGTACGACCGTCTGACCCCGGAGATCGGACGCTACGCCCACACCCTGGGGGAGAATTTCCTCGATTTTGCACGCCGCCGCTGACGTCCGCGGACGGTCCGGCGTGCCGGGAACGCGTCGCGGGAACCCGGGCGGGGCGTGTGCTATCATCGGATTCTTCACAGGCCAGGACGACAGCCACCGGAGAAGGGCAGATGGGGCGCAGCCTGATCGACGGCCAGGCGAAGCGGGGCAACTGCGGCGTCGGCTTCGTCGCCCGGCTCGACGGCGTGCCGCGGCACGATGTCGTCGAGCTGGGCGCGCGGGTGCTCGTGAACCTCGAGCACCGCGGCGCGGTCGGGGGAGACAAGACCACCGGTGACGGGGCGGGCCTGCTGCTGCAGGTCCCCGACCGCTTCCTCCGCGCGGAGGCCGCGCGGCTCGGCTTCGAGCTGCCGCCCGCCGGCGCGTACGGCGCCGGCATGGTCTTTCTCCCCCCCGGCGCGGCCGAGGCGGCCCGCTGCGTCGCGCTGATCGAGCGGCTCGCGGCTGCCGAGGGGCTTCCCGCGCTTGGCTGGCGCGACGTCCCCGTCTTCGCGAACCACCTCGGCGACTTCTCGCGCGCGACCCTCCCGGCGATCCGCCAGGTCTTCCTTCGGGCCGGCGCGCTGGCCGACGACGCCCTCGAGCGCAAGCTCTACGTCGTACGGCGGCTGGCGGAGCGCGAGGCCGCCGGCTGGGGCGAGGCCGTAACCCCGTACTTCTGCGTGCCGAGCCTCTCGGCGCGCACGGTGCTCTACAAGGGTATGCTCACGGGCACGCAGCTGCTCCCCTTCTACCCGGACCTGACGCAGCCGCAGTTCGAGAGCGCGCTGGCGCTCGTCCACCAGCGCTATTCGACGAACACGCTCCCCTCCTGGCCGCTCTCGCAGCCCTTCCGCTTCCTGGCGCACAACGGCGAGATCAACACGCTCCGCGGCAACGTGAACCGGATGCGCGCCCGCGAGGCGATCCTCGCCTCGGAGCTCTTCGGCGACGACCTGGCGAAGCTCACGCCGGTCATCCAGGAGGACGGCTCGGACTCCGCGATGCTCGACAACGCCCTCGAGCTGCTCGTGCTCGGCGGCCGCTCGCTGCCGCACGCGATGATGATGCTCATCCCCGAGGCCTGGGGCCCGCGCTACCAGATCAGCGAGGACCGGCGCGCGTTCTACGAGTACCACGCAGCGATCATGGAGCCCTGGGACGGCCCGGCCGCCGTCGCCTTCACCGACGGGCGCGTGATCGGCGGCATCCTCGACCGCAACGGCCTGCGCCCGGCGCGCTGGACGGAGACGCGCGACGGCCTCGTCGTGCTCGCCTCCGAGTCCGGCGTCATCCCCTTCGAGCCCGAACGGATCCTGCGCCGCGGCCGGCTGCAGCCGGGGCGGATGTTCCTCGTCGATCTCGACGAGCACCGCGTGGTCCCGGACCGCGAGATCAAGGCGCGCATCGCGCGCCAGCGCCCCTACCGCAACTGGGTGCACGCCAACCGCATCGAGCTGCGCGGGCTCTTCGAGGCCTCGGAGATCCCCGCCGAGGAGCCGGCGCGCCTGCGCGCCCGCCAGCATGCCCACGGGTACACCGAGGAGGAGTGTCGCATGGTGCTCGGGCCGATGGCCGCGCGCGGCCAGGAGGCGGTCGGGTCCATGGGCAACGACGCGGCGCTGGCGGTGCTCTCGCGCCGGCCGGTGACGCTGTTTTCCTACTTCAAGCAGCTCTTCGCGCAGGTCACCAACCCGCCGATCGACCCGCTGCGCGAGGAGCTGGTGATGTCGCTCATGAGCTTCATCGGGCGCCAGCGCAACCTGCTCGAGGAGACGCCGGCGCACGTGCGCCAGCTCAAGCTGCGCCAGCCCTTCCTGACGCCGGAGGACATGGAGCACCTGCGGCGGGCCGCCCACCCCGACGTGCGCACCGCGGACCTCGACATGACCTTCCCGGCGGGGGGCGACGGCGCGGCGCTCGAGCGGGCCCTGGACCGGCTGTTCGCGGAGGCCGAGCGGGCGATCGGCGAGGGCGCGACGGTCCTCGTGCTCACCGATCGCGCGATCGGCCCGGAGCGGGCGCCGATCCCGGCGCTGCTCGCCGCCGCCGGGCTGCACCACCACCTGATCCGCGCCGGGCTGCGCAACCACGCCGGCATCGTCCTCGAGGGGGGCGAGCCGCGCGAGGTCATGCACTTCGCGCTGCTCTTCGGCTACGGGACCAACGCCGTCTGCCCGACCACGGCGCTCGCGACGGTCCGCGAGCTGGCCGAGGGCGGTCTCCTCGAGACGCCGGTGACCCCGGCGCAGGCGCTGGACAACTACATCACCGCCCTCAAGAAAGGGCTCCTCAAGACCTTCAGCCGCATGGGCATCTCGACGCTGCGCAGCTTCTTCGGCTCGCAGATCTTCGAGGCGGTGGGGATCGGCGCGGCCGTCGTCGACCGCTACTTCGCGGGGACGCCCTCGCGCATCGGCGGCATCGGCCTGGAGCAGATCGCCAGCGATGCCAACGCCCGCCACCGCGGCGGCTGGTGCGAGAGCGGCTGCCCCGCCGGCCTGCTCGAGAGCGGCGGCGACTACCACCTGCGGGTCGACGGCGAGAGCCACACGCTCGGCCCCGTGGCGATCTCGAAGCTCCAGGAGGCGGTGCGCCGCAACGACGAGCGCATCTTCAGGGAGTACGTCGCGGCGGTCAACGCGGGGCTGCGCCGCACCACGCTCCGCGGTCAGCTCGACTTCGTGCCCGGCGCGCCCGTCCCCCTCGGGGAGGTGGAGCCGGAGGAGGCGATCATCCGGCGCTTCGTCTCGGCGGCGATGAGCTTCGGCTCGATCAGCCCGGAGGCGCACGAGGCGATCGCGATCGCGATGAACCGCCTCGGCGCGCGGAGCAACTGCGGCGAGGGGGGCGAGGACCCGGCGCGCGCCGTGCCGCTGCCCAACGGCGACTCGCGGCGCTCGCGCGTGCGGCAAGTGGCCTCGGGACGCTTCGGCGTGACGCTCGAGTACCTGCGGGGCGCCGACGAGCTGCAGATCAAGGTCGCCCAGGGCGCCAAGCCCGGCGAGGGCGGGCAGCTCCCGGGGCACAAGGTCAGCCGCGACATCGCCCGCGTCCGTCACACCACCCCGTACGTGACGCTGATCTCGCCGCCGCCGCACCACGACATCTACTCGATCGAGGACCTGGCGCAGCTGATCTTCGACCTCAAGGTCGCGAACCCGTCCGCCCGCGTCTCGGTGAAGCTCGTCTCGGAGGCCGGCGTCGGCACCATCGCCTCGGGCGTCGCGAAGGCCAAGGCCGACATGGTGCTCATCTCGGGCTTTGATGGCGGCACCGGCGCCTCGCCGCTGACCGCGATCCGCCACTGCGGGCTCCCCTGGGAGCTGGGCCTCGCCGAGACACAGCAGTCGCTCGTCGCCAACCGCCTGCGCGACCGCATCCGCGTCCAGGTCGACGGCCAGCTGCGCACGGGGCGCGACCTGGCGATCGCGGCGCTGCTCGGGGCCGAGGAGTTCGGCTTCGGCACGATCGTGCTCGTCGCCCTCGGCTGCATCATGATGCGCAAGTGCCACCTCAACACCTGCCCCGTCGGCGTGGCCACGCAGGACCCGGAGCTGCGCCGGCGTTTCGGCGGCGCGGCCGACCACGTGGAGCGGTTCTTCCGCTTCCTCGCGCGCGACCTGCGCGAGCAGATGGCGGCCCTCGGCTTCCGCACCGTCGACGAGATGGTCGGGCGCACCGAGCGGCTCGCGGCGGCGCCGGCGGCGGACCACCCCAAGGCCCGCCTGCTGGACTTCACGGCCGTCGTGCGCCCGCGCATCTTCGACGCGGGGGAGCCGGCCCGCCGCTGCGTGCGGACGCAGGAGCACGAGCTGGCCGCCCACTTCGACCACGAGCTGATCCGCCGCGCGGCGCCGGCGCTCGAGCGGGGCGAGCCGGTCGCGATCGCGCTGCCGGTGCGCAACGTGCACCGCACCGTCGGCACGCTGCTGGCGGGCGAGGTGCTGGCGCGCTTCGGCGCGGCCGGGCTGCCGGACGGCGCGATCGCGCTCACGCTCAGCGGCTCGGTCGGCCAGAGCGCGGGCGCCTTCCTCTGCGCCGGCATCACGCTGCGGATCGAGGGCGACGCCAACGACTACGTCGGCAAGGGGCTCTCGGGCGGGCGCATCGTCGTCGTCCCCCCCCCGGGCGCGACCTTCGTGCCGCACCAGAGCACGATCGCCGGCAACGTGGTGCTCTACGGCGCCACCGGCGGCGAGGTCTTCCTCAACGGTCGCGCCGGCGAGCGCTTCGCGGTGCGCAACAGCGGCGCCGCGGCGGTCGTCGAGGGCGTCGGCGACCACGGCTGCGAGTACATGACCGGCGGCACGGTGGTCGTGCTCGGCCGCACCGGCGTGAACTTCGCGGCCGGCATGTCGGGGGGCGTGGCGTATGTCTACGACGAGACCGGTCTCTTCGACACGCGCTGCAACCTGGACATGGTCGACCTCGAGGGAGTCTGGATTCCCTCCGACCAGGCCGAGCTGCGCGCCCTGATCGAGCGGCACCTGGCGCTCACCGGCAGCGCGCAGGCGCGCATGCTGCTCGAGAGCTGGCAGTCGCGGCTGCCGTATTTCGTCAAGGTCATGCCGATCGAGTACCGCACCTCCCTCGAGCGGATGCGCCGGGAGGCGGAGCTGCAGGCGGAGACGGTGTCGGCGACGGAAGAGGTGTTTGACTAGATGGGCAAGCCCACCGGCTTCATCGAGTACGAGCGCGAGGACGCACCCAAGCGTCCGGTCGCGGAGCGTGTGCGCGACTTCCGCGAGATCGAGCTGGCGCTCCCCGAGGACCGGCTGCGCCGCCAGGCGGGGCGCTGCATGGACTGCGGCGTCCCCTACTGCCACAGCTTCGGCTGCCCGCTCGCCAACCGGATCCCCGACTGGAACGACATGGTCTGGCGCGGGCACTGGCGGCGCGCGCTCGATTCGCTGCACGCCACGAACAACCTGCCGGAGATCACCGGACGCATCTGCCCCGCGCCCTGCGAGAGCTCGTGCACCCTCGGCATCAACGCACCGGCGGTGAGCATCCGCCAGATCGAGCTGGCGATCGTCGAGCGCGGGTGGCGCGAGGGGTGGATCGTCCCGCAGCCGGCGCCGCGCCGCAGCGGGAAGAAGGCCGCCGTCGTCGGCTCGGGCCCGGCGGGGCTCGCGGCGGCGCAGCAGCTGGCGCGCGCCGGCCACGCCGTCGTCGTCTACGAGAAGGCCGACGGGCTCGGCGGCATCCTGCGCTACGGCATCCCGGACTTCAAGCTGGAGAAGTGGGTGCTCGACCGCCGCATCGCGCAGATGGAGGCCGAGGGCGTGGTCTTCGAGACCCGCGTCGAGGCCGGGAGGGACGTTTCGGTGAACTACCTGCGGCGCACGTTCGACGCGGTCGTCGTGGCCGCCGGCTCGCGCGTGCCGCGCGACATCCGCCTCCCCGGGCGCGACCTGGCGGGAGTGATCCTCGCGATGGACTACCTGACGGCGCAGAATCGGCGGGTGGCGGGGGGCGCCGGGGGGACGTCCGCCAAACCGGACCTCACCGCCGCCGGCAGGCGCGTCGTCGTGGTCGGCGGGGGAGACACGGGCGCGGACTGCGTCGGCACCGCCCGGCGGCAGGGGGCGGCCGAGATCACGCAGGTGGAGATCCTCCCCGAGCCTCCACGCGAGCGGGCCGCCGACAACCCCTGGCCCCACTGGCCGCAGGTGCTGCGCACGGGCACCTCGCACGACGAGGGCTGCACGCGGCTCTGGGGCGTCTCGACCAAGGAGGTCCTCAGCGACCCCGCCGGGCACGTCCGGGCACTGCTCTGCGTGCGGGTCGCCTGGAGCCCGCCGGATGCCGCGGGGCGCCGCTCCTTCGAGGAGGTCGCCGGCTCGGCGTTCGAGCTGCCGGCCGACCTGGTGGTGCTTGCGATGGGCTTCGTGCACACCGAGCACAGCGCGCTGGTGACGGACTTCGGCCTCGAGCTCAACCCCGGCGCCTGCCTCCTCACCGACGCCGACCTCATGACCTCGGCGCCGGGTGTCTTCGCCGCCGGCGACTGCGTGCTGGGCGCGCGGCTGATCGTCACCGCGATAGACCATGGGCGCCGGGCGGCCGCCGCGGCGGACCGCTGGCTCAGGGAGGGCTGAGCGGATCCGGCCGACCTCGCGGGTCCGGCTGGACTGGGAGCGGGCGACATTTCCGTAGGTATCGTTCAGCGATACTTACGGAACGGTCCCGGCGTGGATGTCGGTCGCCGGAGACGCCCGGAGAAAACGCAGGAAATTGCCGCCACATGGCGCGATGGCCGCGGCGAACGGACCATGGCACGACGCTTGCTAAGTTCCGGGTCGATCATAACCCGAACGGAGGGGGAACGAGATGGGCAAGAACGCGATACCTGAACTCTTCGGCGCCAACGTCTTCAATGACCGGGTCATGAAGGAGCGGCTGCCGAAGGACGCCTACAAGGCGATGCGGCAGACGATCGACAAGGGCCTGCCGCTGAAGTCCGAGACGGCGGCGGTCGTGGCCAACGCGATGAAGGACTGGGCGATCGAGCGCGGCGCCACGCACTACACGCACTGGTTCCAGCCGCTGACCGGCGCCACCGCCGAGAAGCACGACTCGTTCATCACGCCCACCGACGACGGCGGCGTGATCATGGAGTTCTCCGGCAAGCAGCTCATCCAGGGCGAGCCGGACGCCTCCTCGTTCCCCTCCGGCGGCCTGCGCGCCACCTTCGAGGCCCGCGGCTACACCGCCTGGGACGCCACGTCGCCGGCGTTCCTCAAGGAGGACGCGGCCGGGGACGTCACGCTCTGCATCCCGACGGCCTTCTACTCCTACCACGGCGAGGCGCTCGACAAGAAGACGCCGCTGCTGCGCTCGATGAAGGCCGTCTCCGACCAGGCGCTGCGCGTGCTGCGGGCCCTTGGCGACACCACCGCGACGCGCGTGGTCTCCACCGTCGGCCCCGAGCAGGAGTACTTCCTCGTCGAGAAGGACCGCTACGCGGACCGCCTCGACCTCATCGCCTGCGGCCGCACGCTCTTCGGCGCCGCCCCGCCCAAGGGGCAGGAGCTGGAGGACCAGTACTTCGGCGCGATCAAGGACCGCGTCGCGGCCTTCATGAAGGACCTCGACATCCAGCTCTGGAAGATGGGCATCACCTCCAAGACCAAGCACAACGAGGTGGCGCCGGCGCAGTTCGAGATGGCGCCGATCTTCTCGACGACCAACATCGCCGCCGACCACAACCAGCTCGTCATGGAGACGATGCAGAAGGTCGCGCTGCGCCACGACATGGTCTGCCTGCTGCACGAGAAGCCGTACGCCGGCATCAACGGCTCGGGCAAGCACAACAACTGGTCGCTCTCGACCGACACCGGCCTCAACCTCCTGGAGCCCGGCCACACGCCGCACGAGAACGCCCAGTTCCTCGTCTTCCTCGCGGCGCTGCTGATCGCGGTCGACACGCACGCCGACATCCTGCGCGGCACCTGCGGCTCCTCCGGCAACGACCACCGCCTCGGCGCGAACGAGGCCCCGCCGGCGATCATCTCGATCTTCCTCGGCGAGGAGCTGACGAACATCCTCTTCAAGCTCGCCCGGGGCGAGAAGGCCGCCTCCTCGGAGCGGGCCTACCTCAAGGTCGGCGTGGACACGCTCCCGGAGCTGCCGAAGGACAACACGGACCGCAACCGGACCTCGCCGTTCGCCTTCACCGGCAACAAGTTCGAGTTCCGCATGGTCGGCTCCTCGCAGTCGATCTCCGGCCCGAACGTCGCGCTCAACACCACGGTGGCGGAGGCGCTCGACAACATCGCCACGCGCCTCGAGAAGGCCAAGGACAAGAACGCCGAGATCTCGGCGATCATCAAGGACGCGGTCAACAAGCACGGCCGGATCATCTTCAACGGCAACAACTACGCCGAGGAGTGGGTCCGGGAAGCCGCCCGCCGCGGCCTGCCGAACGTGCGCAACACGGTGGACGCCCTCAAGGCCTTCATCACGCCGAAGTCGCTGGCCCTGTTCGCGAAGTACAAGGTGCTCTCGCACGAGGAGACGCACTCGCGCTACGAGATCTACGTCGAGCAGTACGCGAAGCACATCAATATCGAGGCGCGCACGGCGTCGCAGATGGTGCGCCGCCAGTTCCTCCCGGTCGCGATGCTCTACATGACCGAGCTGGGCAACTCGGTGAAGGCCGCGGGCGCGGCCGCGAAGGTGCAGAAGGCGCTGCTGGCCGAGATCGGCGCCCTGGTCGTCTCCGCGGACAAGAACGTCAAGCTCGTGGAGAAGGAGACCGACAAGGCGCACGGGGCCGGCAGCGCCGAGAAGAGCGCCGCAGCCTTCCGCGACAAGGTCGTCCCGGCGCTGCGCGCCCTGCGCGCCGACGTCGATGCCCTCGAGAGCGTCTGCCCGGCGGACCTCTGGCCCGTGCCGACCTACGCCGACCTGCTCTTCAAGCTCTAGTCCCCGCCCCGGCGACAGCAGACCCCGCCCGGCGCCCGAAGGCCCGGGTGGGGTCTTTCTTTTCCGGTCTTCTCGCGGAGGCGGGGCACTTGCCGCGCCCGGACCGCAGGCCAACCGTTCGGTATGAAATTGCAGCTTCGTCCGCTGATTCCATACCGATCCGTCCCTTCGTTGTGGTGGGCTGCGATGGAAACGCGGGCCGGGTTTGAAGCGCCCGGCCAACGGACGCCACGCCTGCGGCGTTCGGGCACCTCCGATTTTCTCCGGATTTTCCGGGCACAGCCGGGAACCTCCCGGACACTGGCGAGCGTGCGTTCGGTCGCTCTCCTCCTCCGGCGCGCCGCATTCCCGACCTTGGGCACACGAATTGCACCCGGCTGGAGGTTACGTTGATAACGACACGCATGGCATGAGCGAGGACGCGCGCGAAAGGACCGGGAGAAGGATGGGCAGCAGCAAGATCACCGCACTGTGTTGTCAGAAGGCGCTCTACGCCGGCCTCAAGCCCGAGGAGACGACCCGGGCCTGGGTGGAGGGCGTGCAGATCATCGAGACCCCCTGCTCCGGCAAGGTGGACCCGATCTACCTGCTCAAGGCCTTCGAAAAGGGGGCCGACGGCGTCGTCGTGCTCGCGTGCGACCAGCGCCTCTGCTCCACCATCGAGGGGGCGAAGCGGATCCACAAACGGGTCGCGCGCGCGCAGGCGCTGCTGGCGGAGGCGGGGATCGAGCCCGAGCGCCTCGTGCTGCGCATCGTGCGCCGGCCGGCGCTGCGCTCGCTCGAGGCGCTGTTCGCGCCGATCAAGGAAACCATCGCGGAGCTCGGGCCCTCGCCCGTCCGCTGACGAGAAGAACCGGAGGTCGCGCACATGATAGTCGGCGAGAGGAAACCGTTCGAGGAGATCAAGGCGCTCCTCGGGGACAGCGCCCGGGTGCTGCTGGTCGGCTGCGGCACCTGCGTGAAGGTCTGCTTCACGGGGGGCGACAAGGAGGTGGCGGTGCTCGCCTCCCAGCTGCGCCTGGCGGCGGCCAAGGCCAGGAAGAAAAAGGTCTTCGACGAGCTGACGGTCGAGCGCCAGTGCGAGATCGAGTTCGTCGACGAGGTCGCGAAGGCGCTCCCCGGCCACGACGTCATCATGTCCATGGCCTGCGGTGCGGGCGCCCAGATGCTCGCCAGCCGCTTCCCGCAGGTCCCGGTGCTCCCCGCGGTCAACACCACCTTCCTCGGGGTGCTCGAGCGCCAGGGGCTCTTCCTGGAAAACTGCCAGGGGTGCGGCGCCTGCGTGCTCGGGACCTTCGGCGGCATCTGCCCGGTCTCGCGCTGCGCCAAGAGCCTCTTCAACGGCCCGTGCGGCGGCTCCCAGGGCGGCAAGTGCGAGATCGGCGGCGACGTCCCCTGCGCCTGGGCCCAGATCATCGAGCGGCTGACGAAGCTCGGCCAGCTCGGCAACCTCAAGGCGGCGGTGGCGCCGAAGGACTGGCGCAGCGCCCGCCACGGCGGGCCGCGCAAGCTCGTGCGGGAGGACAACATCCTGTGAAGACGGCCATCAGCAACCTCCAGCGTGTTCTCGAGAGCGGCGCCTTCGCCGTCACCGCCGAGTGCGGGCCGCCGCGCGGCGCCGACCCCGACGTCGTCATCCGCAAGGGGCTGCTCCTCAAGAAGTGCACCGACGCCGTGAACGTCACCGACAACCAGACCGCGATCGTGCGCATGAGCTCCATCGCGGCCTCGGCGCTGCTGCGCTCCGTCGGCGTCGAGCCGGTGGCGCAGATGGTCTGCCGCGACCGCAACCGCATCGCGCTGCAGAGCGACGCGCTCGGCGCCTCGGCGCTCGGCATCCGCAACCTGCTCTGCCTCAGCGGCGACCACCAGAAGTTCGGCAACCAGCCGCAGGGCAAGAACGTCTACGACATCGACTCGATGCAACTGCTGCGGGCGGTCACGGACATGGTCGAGAAGGGGCGCTTCATCGCCGACGACTTCCAGATGGACGCGCCGCCGCGGCTGTTCGTCGGCGCGGCCGAGAACCCGTTCGCCGACCCCTTCGAGTACCGGGTCGACCGGCTCGAGAAGAAGATCGCGCACGGGGCGCGGTTCATCCAGACGCAGTGCGTCTTCAACCTCGAGAAGTTCGGGAAGTTCATGGCGCTCGTGCGCAAGCGCGGGCTGCACAGGAAGGCGCACATCCTCGCCGGCGTGACGCCGATCAAGAGCGCCGCGATGGCCCGCTACATGCGCGACAAGGTCGCCGGGATGGACGTGCCCGAGGAGCTGATCGCCCGCGTCGCGAAGCACAAGGGCGAGGAGGCGCGCGCCGAGGGGATCCGCATCTGCGTGGAGACGATCCAGAAGCTCCGCAGGATGGAGGGGGTCGCCGGCGTGCACATCATGGCCATCGAGTGGGAGGAGGCGGTGCCGCAGATCGTGGAGATGGCGGGACTGCTGCCCCGGCCGTAGGCGCACCATGCCGAAGAAATATCATATTGAAGCGAAGGCGGCGGCGCCGCGGCACACGCCGATCGGCAGGCACGGCATCGTCGACTTCAACGAGGACTGCGCCGGCGCCTGCCACCACTGCGTGAAGAAGGAGTGCATCTACGACATCTACCGCAAGGAAGGGATCTTCACGCGGGAGATGCCGGGCGAGCTGCACTATCTCTACAGCTGCATGAACTGCCTGCGCTGCGTGCAGAACTGCACGCGCGCCGTGGTCACCCGCACCGTGAACCCCGAGTTCCGCTGGCTCGGCGACGCCTACTGGAAGCCGGAGATGCTCCTCACCACCTGGTACCAGGCCGAGACCGGCAAGATCCCCGTCTCGGGCGCCGGCTATCGCGGTCCGTTCGCCGGCCCCGGGTTCGACAACATGTGGACCGACATGTCCGAGATCGTCCGCCCGACGCGCGACGGCATCCACGGCCGCGAGTACATCAGCACGTCCGTCGACGTCGGCGCCAAGCTCACGGAGCTCTCGTTCGATGAGCGGGGCCAGCTCGCGGTCGCGCCGCCACCGGTGCTCGAGCTGCCCGTGCCCTTCGTCCTGGGTATCCCGCACTTCGGGGATTGGTCGCCCGGCGCCTACGAGGCCTTCGCCCGGGCGGCGCAGGCGATCCGCACGCTCTGCGTGATCGACCCGGGCCTGGTCACCCCGAACCTCGAACCGTATCGGGCCGCGCTCGCACCCGCCGTCAGCGGCGCCACGATATCGCGTCACCGCGATGCCATCGCCGGCGCGCGGCTGGTGCAGCTCGAGTACGACGACGCGTTCGCCGCGAACGTCGCGGCGATCAAGTTGATCGCGCCGGGCGCCGTCGTGACGGTGCGCGCGCCGATCGACGCCGACTCCCACCTGCTGGCCGAGCGGCTGGTCGCCGCCGGCGTCGAGTCGATCACGTTCGCGGCGAACCACCACGGCCGCAGCGGCGCCTTCGGCGGGGGCGAGTTCATCAAGGAGAGCTTCCGCCGCATCCACGCGCACCTCATGGCGAAGGGCGTGCGCGACACGGTCACGCTGATCGCCTCGGGCGGCATCGCTCTGGCCGAGCACATGGCGAAGGCCATCATCTGCGGCGCCGACCTGGTCGTCGTCGACATCCCGTTTCTGATCGCGCTCGAGTGCCGCATGTGCATGAACTGCACGCTCGGGCGCCCCTGCCCTGTCGACGTCGCGGGCACCCCGCCGGAGCACGGCGCGCGGCGGATCACGAACCTCGCCTCCGCGTGGCACAGCCAGCTGCTGGAGGTGCTCGGCGCAATGGGCCTGCGCGAGGTGCGGCGGCTGCGCGGGGAGTACGGCCGCGCGATGTTCCAGGAGGACCTCGAGCGCGAGACGTTCCAGGCGCTCTTCGCGGGAAAGCGAGCGAAAGGGCAATGAGCACACAGGCGGCAATCACGGCGAAGATCACCCGCAGGCCGAAGGCGACGGTGACGCGCTTTCGCAACGCGATCGGCAAGTACAAGGTCGTCCGCACCGACCGCTGCACCGGCTGCGGGCTCTGCGCGAAGCTCTGCCCGCACGGCGTGCACGTCCGCTACGAGGGCTACAGCCGCACGACGCGGCCCAAGGACCACCTCTGCCGCGGCACCTGGTGCAAGGAGAACTGCGACTACTACTGCATCGACAAGTGCCCGGCCGGCGCGCTCTCGATGGGGCTGAACCCGGTCTACGAGTCGATGGGCGACCCGCGCTGGACTCCGGACATGATCCTCTCGACCTGGGACCAGGCCGAGAACGGGCGCATCACCAACGAGACGCTGGAGCCGCACCTCGGCGCCTCCGGCGGCGGCTTCGACAAGCTGCGGCTGAACTTCCCGAAGGAACCGGCGCTCAAGCTCAAGCCGTCCGAGGTCGACACGCACCTCTCCCTCAACCGGCGCGGCAGCGGCCCGAAGGTCGTGATCGACGTCCCCTGGTACGGCGGCGGGATGTCGTACGGCTCGGTGAGCCCGGCAACGATGGTCGGCAAGGCGCACGCCTGCATGGTCTGGAACAGCTTCACCTGCACCGGGGAGGGCGGCTACCCGCCGCACCTCTACCCCTACGACGACCACGTCATCACGCAGGTCGCCACGGGCCTTTTCGGCGTGCGGGAGGAGACGATCCAGCGCGTGCGCATCGTGGAGTTCAAGTACGCCCAGGGCGCCAAGCCCGGCCTCGGCGGGCACCTGCTCGGCGACAAGAACACGCCGGCGGTCGCGAGGATGCGCGAGGCGGTCGCCGGGACCTCGCTCTTCTCCCCCTTCCCCTTCCACAGCGTCTACTCCATCGAGGACCACAAGAAGCACGTCGACTGGGTGCTGGCGATGAACCCCAAGGCCCTGGTCTCGGCGAAGGTCTCGACGCCGAACGACGTCGACATGGTCGCGGTCGGCTCCTACTACGCCGGCGTGCACATCGTGCACCTCGACGGCAGCTACGGCGGCACGGGCGCCGCGCCCGACATCGCCAAGAAGAACATCGCGATGCCGATCGAGTACGCGATACCGAAGGTCCACCAGTTCCTGGTCAACGAGGGGATCCGCGACAAGGTCACGCTCATCGCGTCGGGCGGGCTGCGCAACGTGCACGACCTCGTCAAGGCGATCTGCCTCGGCGCCAACGGCGCGGTCATCGGCACCGCCGAGATGGTCGCGCTCGAGTGCATCCGCTGCGGCGCCTGCGAGAGCGGCCGCGGCTGCGCCCGCGGCATCGCGACCACCGACCCGGAGCTCTCGCTCCAGTTCGACTACGAGTGGGCCGCCCGGCGCATCACGAACCTCTACAGCTCGTGGCACGCGCAGCTGGTGGACATCCTCGTGCGCTTCGGCATCCGCTCGGTCAGCGAGCTGGTCGGCCGCACCGACCTTCTCCACCACGTCGACTATTCCGAGTAGCCGGGAGAGACCCGATGAAGAGCAATCCGATCGACCAGATCCGGCGCGTGATGGACTCGCGCCGGCGCCTCCTCGAGGAGCTGCCGCCGACGATCCGCGCCAAGTCCGAGGAGGAGGGCGGCTGCGGCGTCACCGGCTTCGCCTGCACGATCCCGGTGGCCGGGCGGCACATCTTCACGCCCTCGGTGCAGATGCACAACCGCGGCAACGGCAAGGGCGGCGGCATCGCCGCGGTCGGCCTCGACCCCGACCAGCTCGGCGTCTCGCGCGACGTCCTCGAGTCGCACTTCTGCCTCCAGGTCGCAGCGCTCGACCCCGCGTGCATGCCCATTCTCAAGGAGAAGTACGTCGACCAGGTCTTCGACATCGCGGCGCACGGCATGCTCCCGACGGTGAAGGACTGGCGCGAGCTGCCGAGCCTGGAAGTGCGCCCGCCCGACGTCCATCGCTTCTTCGTGCGGGTCAAGCCCGCGCTGCTGGACGCGTTCATCGCCGAGCGCGGCCTGCAGGCGCTGGAGCGCGGCGCCGCCGAGGAGGAGTTCGTCTACCAGAACTCGATGCGCCTCAACGCCGAGTACTACGCCTCCCAGGCGGGGCAGAAGGCCTTCGTCGTCTCGCAGGGGCGCAATATGCTGGTCCTCAAGATCGTCGGCTACGCCGAGGACGTCGTGCGCTACTACCGCATGGACGACTTCAAGGCGCACGTCTGGATCGCGCACCAGCGCTACCCCACCAAGGGCCGTGTCTGGCACCCCGGCGGCGCGCACCCCTTTGCCGGTCTCGACGACGCGCTCGTGCATAACGGCGACTTCGCCAACTACCAGTCCGTCGCCGACTACCTGCGCCAGCGCGGACTGCGCACGATGTTCATGACCGACACCGAGGTCTCGATCCTCGTCTTCGACTACCTCAGCCGCGTGCACGGCTACCCGCTGGAGTACATCATCGAGGCGCTCGCGCCCACCTCGGAGCTGGACTTCGACCTGCTGCCGAAGGAGAAGCAGCAGGTCTACCGCCAGATCCAGGTCGCCCACATCCACGGCTCGCCCGACGGCCCCTGGTTCTTCATCATCGCGCGCAACCGCGCCCGCGCCCGCCAGTACCAGCTGCTCGGCATCACCGACACGGCGATGCTGCGGCCGCAGGTCTTCGCGGTGCAGAACGGCGAGGTCCAGACCGGCCTCGTCTGCTCCGAGAAGCAGGCGATCGACGCGACGCTCAAGAGCCTCGCCGCCGAGGACAAGCGCTTCTGCCCCGTGGCCGACAAATATTGGAACGCCCGCGGCGGGTCGAGCCGCGACGGCGGCGCCTTCATCTTCACCGTGCAGGACGACCCGGCGAGCCCGACGGGCAAGACGCTGACCTGCACCGACAAGTTCGGGTCGCCGGTCACCACGCCGCCGGAGCAGGTGCATTGCGACGTCACGCTGCCGGTGTGCGCGGACGCGGCCAAGGGCGACGTCACGGCGGCGGAGATCCGCAAGCACCTGGCGGCCGGCGCGGGGGACCGCCTCGCGGGCGTCGTCCTCAAGAAGATCAAGGACTGGGACTTCGACGCGCTGCGCCGGTTCTGCGATGACCTCGCCTGCGCGACCGGCGGCAGAACCGCCTTTGTCGCGCCGGCGATCAACGCGCTGACCGCGCTGATCGACACGCCCTGCCACACCGGCCTCAAGAAGCGCGCCTCCGTGCTGCAGATCCTGCACCTGACCCTGCACGCGATCCTGGACGCCGTGCCGCCGGTGGAGTCCAGGGCGAAGGGCGCCTCCAAGCGCGTCGCCTGGAAGAACCGCCGCAAGCTGCGCAAGCCCGCCAAGGGCGAGACGACGCTGGTGATCGACGCCACCGGATTCGAGCCCGAGCTGGAGAACCGCGACTCGCTGCTCATCGTCGAGGCCCACAAGCTTGGCTGGAAGCGTTTCATTACCTACAACCTCACGGGGCAGCGCTTCCACGGCGTCGGGCTCGGCCCCGACACCCAGGATGTGCGCATCGACCTCTACGACAGCTCCGGGGACTACGAGGCCTCCGGCATCGACGGCCTGACGATGCACATCCACGGCAACGCCCAGGACCAGCTCGGCCAGATCATGAAGGCCGGAAAGCTCGTCGTCCACGGCGACGTCGGGCAGACCTTCATGTACGGCGCCAAGGGCGGCGAGGTCTACATCCGCGGCAACGCCGCCGGGCGCCCGCTGATCAACGCCGTCGGCAAGCCGCGCGTGGTGATCAACGGCACCTGCCTCGACTACCTCGCCGAGTCCTTCATGGCCGGCAACCCGCTGGCCGGCGGCGGCTTCGTGGTCCTCAACGGGCTGGAGTACGACGCGTACGGCGCCTACAGCGCGCGCTGGCGCCCCTACCCGGGCGGGAACCTCTTCTCGCTGGCGAGCGGCGGCGCGATCTACCTGCGCGACCCCGAGCACAAGACCGTCGCCGAGCAGCTCAACGGCGGGCACTTCCTGCCGATGACGCACGAGGACTGGGCGCTGATCAAGCCGTACCTCGTCGAGAACGAGAAGCTCTTCGGGATCAAGGTCGACGACCTGCTGACCCACAACGGCCGCAAGCTCGAGCCGACCAAGATCTACCGCAAGGTCGGCGCGATGAGCAAGGCGGCTGCTGCGAAGGTCGTGGCGGACGACGACGTGAACCTCGGGCCGGTCAAGAGCCTCGAGGCCAAGGCGGCGGCAAGACGGAAGAAGGGCGCGGCGTAGCGACGGCGCGATTGACAGGACGGCGGTCCCTCGGTGAAGATCGTTGCGCGCGCCTCGCGGCGTCAGGCCCCGGCCTTCTTCTTGTAGAGCACCCAGAACGGCACTTCGCTCCGCACGAGCGAGGCGACGGGCTCGAGCACACGCTGCGGAACGCCGAGCGCCATGAAGAGCTTGGGATGGTTCCAGGCCGGCCGGGAGAGCACGAGCGCGTAGTCGAAGTCCCCGCTCTCGACGACCTGGATGTCGCGGCGCAGCATGCCGAGGGCCTGGTAGAGTTCGTGCAGGTCCGGGTCCATCGGCACGAACCGCAGCCGCGCGCCGGCCGGCAGCAGCGTGTTGATCCGCGCCAGATGCTCCTCCGTGAGCACGGTCCACCAGTAGGTCGTCTCCAGCCCCGCGGCGCGGGCGCCACGGATGCCGCCGACAAGGCCGTTGTAGTACTCGAGGCCGAACGGGTAGACGCGGGCGAGGGGCAGCGCCGCCAGAATCAGCAGCACGCCGGCCGCGGCCGCCTTCGCCGCCTGTGCGCCGCCAGCGGACCACGTCTTCGCGGCGGCGGCGCGCATCGTCGACGCCACCCAATCCAGGCCGATGCCGGCGAGAATCGCGACAAAGACGAATGCCGGGAGGAAGAGCCGCACGCCGTCGAAGAGGGGCGCTGAAGGGGCCGCGGTAACGAGCATGAAGAACGAGAAGTGGATGAGGCTCGAGCCGGCGACCGCGTCGCGCAGGCGATCACGCAGGACGCGAGCCACGCCGGCGAACGACAGCAGCAGCGTGACCTCGGGGACGGTCACGAGCACGAGAAACGGCGCGTAGTACCACGGGCCGGAGAAGTTGTACGTCTTGCCGAGAAAGAGCACCCAGTGCGGGTTCCATTGCTCGCGCGTGAGGCTCATCCGGACGAAGTCGGCGATGCCGCCGAGGGGATGGTGCCAGATGGCGGGCTGCAGGAGCACGAAGACCGCCGGCCCGAGCAGCAGCCCGAGGGCCGGCCGCAGCATCTCGCGCCGGCGGTAGACCAGGCCCCAGACGAGCGATGGGACGAGGACCAGGAAGCCCGTGAACTTCACGGACATGCACAGGCCGTACGCCAGGCCGGCCAGCGGCCAGAGGCGGGGGCGGTCGCAGGCGCGCTCGAAGGCCACCGCGGTCAGGAACCAGAAGACACTGAGCGGGACGTCGGTTGCGCCGATGTGCCCGTCGACGTAGAAGCGCGGCATCGTCCCGAGCAGCGCGGCAGCAGCGAGCGCCGCCAGCGGCCCGTGCGCGCGGCTCACGTAGAGGTAGATGGACGCGAGCAGCGCGGCAAAGAGCAGCACGGTCGAGAACCGATAGGCCCAGAACTCGCCGAGGGGCCCGGAAAGCGCGGCCATCGTCACCGCGCCGAGCAGCTTCGTCAGCGGGGGATGGTCGTTCTTCAGAGGACGGAAACCGAAGACCTGCTGGAGGCGCTCCCGCGAAAACGTTCCCGTCCCCCCCAGATCGCCAGCCCACGCCTTGATGCCTTGCGCCGTCTGGAAATAGAACGGCTCGTCCCAGGAAATCCCGATCTTGTGGGCGGCGGGGATCCCCTGTGCCACGACCGCCAGGAACAGCAGGCAGGCCACGAGCAGGCCTGACCGCCGTGCCGGGGCTTCTCCACCAGCGCGCGCCGGTCCGACGGCCGTGGAGCCAATGTCTTCGTTCATGCCTGGGCGGCCATTCTACCAAGGAAGGAAGATCGGGCGTTCCTTGACAGCTCCGCCCCGCGCCGCTAGAAGACCGGCATGCCCTTGCTAGCCGCTGCACTCCGTGCGGTCGAGGTCGTCTGGCTTCTCGCAGTCGCCTGGGGGATCGGGCGCCCCTTGCTCAGGGTGGGGGGAATCCAGGGGCGTCATCCCGCCGAAGAGGTCGTCTGCTCCCTCGGCCTCGGCCTCGGCGCCATGTCCCTGCTGGTGCTCGCCCTCGGTTTCGCGCACGGGTATCGGCCCCTTTCGCTCGCGCTGTTCATCGGGCTCCTCACCGCCGCGGCGCTGCCGGCGTTGCTCCGGGGCTGGCGCGTCCGTGGCGCCGCCGGTTCGCTCTTCGGGGACGTGCCGGGGTCCGCCCTGGCTCTCCTTGGAGCCGCGGCGCTCGTCTCCGCGCTCGCGTCATCCGCACCCAGCGCCTTCTACGACGCCCTCGTCTACCATCTGGGGGTCCCGAACCTCTGGCTGCTCCGCGGGGGGATCGAGCCGCTGCCCCACAACGTCTACTCGAACTTCCCGTTCGCCACCGAGATGCTCTTTCTCATCGGTCTTTTCCTCGGGGGACCCGAGCAGGCCGGGCTGTTCGCCTGGGTCTTCACGGCGCTTTCCGCGGCGGCGATCGCCACGCTCGTCCTGCCGCGGTGGGGCAGCCGGCCGGCCATCGTCGCCGCTGGCTTCTTCTTCCTTTCCCCGCAGGTCTTCCTCCTGTCCCGCTACGTGACCGTCGACGCGGCGATGACGTTCTACACGCTTCTCGCGTTCCTGTGCCTCCTCAACTGGCTCGACGATGACCAGACGCCGCTCCTCGTGGCGGCCGGGATCTTCGGCGGGTTGGCCTTCTCGACGAAATACCTGGGCGGGCTGTTTGCCATCCTGCTCCCGGCGGCCGTCGTCCTCGGCCGGCGCCGGCCCCGCGCACTGCCGGCGCTGCTGCTCCCCGCCGCGCTCGTCGCGTCGCCGTGGCTGCTCAAGAACGTGCTCTTCACCGGCAACCCTGTCTACCCGGTCCTCCCCGGCATCTTCGGCTGGGGCGATTGGAGCCCGGAACGCGCTGCGGCGCTCGACGCGGACGCCCACGCCGCCTCGGTCGTTGCGCAGTCCTGGCGCGACTGGGCGCGGCTTCCGCTGGACCTGATCCTGACCCGCAGGGACTTCGGCGCGCCGGCCGCGGGCGGGTGGGTCTGGATTCCAGTGCTGGCCGCGGCCGCGTTCGTCGCAGCGCGCCGGGAAAGGCAGGCCGAACGGCCGTTGCTCGCCCTCTTTGCGGCTTTGGTCCTCATCTGGGCCGGGACCTTCTGGATCGCCCGCTTTCTCCTGCCTGCGCTCGCGCTCGGGGCCGTGTTCGTCGGGCTTGCCCTGGAACGCCTCGCACCCCGGTTGCACCCGCGCTGGCCGGTGATTGCCATCGCCGCGTTTTCCCTCTGCACGATCGCAACGATCGCGAGTGACGCCCTGGCTTGGCGCGCCCTGACACAGGCCTGCGCCCAGGGGCTTGGCCTGCAGACCCGCGAAGCGTACCTCGGTTCGCTGCTGCGCCTCCAGCCCGCGGTGGAGGAGATCAACCGCCGCCTGCCGCACGATGCGCGCGTGCTGGTGCTCGGCGACGCCAAGACGGCCTACCTGCGCCGCGACCATCTGGCCGCCACCGTGCTCGACCGTCCGCTCCTCCCCGACCTGCTGGGCGGGCTGCGGGACGCCGATGCCGTCGCCACCGCCGTGCGCGACGCGGGGGTGACCCACGTGCTCCTGAACACGGTCGAAATGGAGCGGACGCAGTCACAGTACCCGCTCAGCGCCACGCCGCCGGAGATCCTGCTGGCGTTCCGCGGGTTTCTCCGGAGCCGCTGCCGCGAGCTGTTCCGCGGGAACGGCGTCCTGCTCTTCGAGGCTGCGGCGCCGGGTTGACAGGACGCCTCCCGGCCGCGAGCGTGAGCGACTTCCGGGCCCGAGCGTGATCGTCGCAACATACCAGCCGTTCTTCGCGCCCTTCCCGGGGTTCTTCGCCAAGGCGCTGCTCGCCGACGTGCTCGTGCTCCTCGACACGGTACAGTTCCCCCAGCGCACCGGCTGGCTCACGCGCAACCGCTTCAAGAGCGAGCAGGGCGAGCTGTGGCTCACGATTCCGGTTCGGCGCCGTGGCCGAGGGCTCCAGCGCATCGACGAGGTGCGGATCGTGCGCGAGGGCTCCTGGGCGCGCAAGCACCTGCTCTCTCTCAAGGAGTCCTATCGGCGGGCGCCGTTCTTCCCCGACCACCTGCCTCTCCTCGAATCCCTGTTCGCGGACGTCCCCGACCGGCTGGTCGACCTCAACATCCCCATCCTCCGCCACTTCACCGAGCGCCTGGGATGCCGCGCGCGGGTCGTGCCTCTTTCCGAGCTGGGCATCGAGGCCCGGGAGCCGGAGCTGTCGGTCGCCATCTGCCGCACGCTGCGCGCCACCGCGTTCCTGACGCAGCGCCCCGCGGCGAAGTTCGTCTCCGGCGACCTGTTGTCGGCAGCGGGCGTCCAGCTGCTGACCTTTGCCTACCACCCCGAGATCCACCCCCAGCTCCACGGCGCGTTCATCCAGAACCTCTCGGCGCTCGACCTGCTGTCCTGCTGCGGGCCGCGGGCCCCCGAGGTGCTGCGCGGGTGGGTGCGTCCCCCGGCTCCGGGACAGCGGCACGCCGAGATCCGCCATTGACTCGCCTTGACCATCACTCTCCAATACCTATAGACTCTCCGGCGATGTTTGCCCTGGATCCGCGCATTCCTCCCGGCGGCGCGACGGCCGCGCGCCGGTGCTTCGCCGTCGGCGTCTGCACGGCCCTGATCACCCTCCTGTTGCCGCTGGCCGCGCCGGCCCCTGTTTCGGCTGACGGGCCACATACCGTCCTGCGCGCCTATGGCCCGGGAGGGCCGCACGAGGTCCTCAAGGAGTGCGCGGCCCTGTACCACAAGCTGTATGGCGAGACGGTCATGGTCTTCCGCGGCGGTCCGGGCACCCTGAGGCAGAAGGTCGCCCTCGACGGAGACCTCTTCTACGGCGGCGCCGAGTACATGCTGGAGGACTTCGACCGCGCCAACCCCGGGCTCCTCGACATGCGGACCGTCGAGCGGCTGCACCCGCGGCGCCTCGGCATCGTCGTCCGCAAGGGGAACCCGCGCGGCATCCGCGGCCTCGAGGACCTCCGGCGCACGGGGATCAGGGTCCTGCAGGCGAGCTTCGAGAACGTGTCGGGGTACCGCGGCGGGACGGCGGCGGGCGCCTCCCGCGACTCGGAAGAGCACACCGGCACGGAGGCGCTCAAGGCCTGGCGCTCCCACCCGGAGATCGATGCCTGGATCACCTACCGGTCGTGGCACGCCGTGCTCGCCGGGGAGGCCGACTTCATCGAGATCGCCGGCGACGGCGCTCTGCGCTTCACGCCCATCGCGCTCACCACCAGGACCTCCCACCGCCAGGCGGCCGCGAGGTTTGTCGCCTTCCTCAAGTCGCCCGAGGCCGAGCGCATCTTCCGGCAGCACGGCTGGGACTAGGGGCGGGACCGCCCCGCCCGCGCTCCGCCCCACCGGCGGACGCACGCCACCCGCGGCGCTTGCGGCAGCCGACGCCGCTCGGCTACGCTGGTGGCCGCTTGTCGGCGACGGGAGGGCGGCACTGAACACACGGGCGCGGTATCTCGCGGCGGGCACCGCCCTGGCGGCCGTCACCGCCCTCGTCTACGCCGGCACGCTCCGCCTCGGTTTCGTCTCCGACGACCTGCCATACGTCGTCGCCAACCGCCGTCTCCTCGACGGGTTCACCGCGACAAGCGTCGCGTGGGCCTTCACCTCCTTCGAGCAGGCGAACTGGCACCCGGTGACCTGGCTCAGCCACCTGCTCGATACGCGACTCTTCGGGCTGCGCCCCGCCGGCCACCACGCGACGAGCGTCCTGCTCCACGTGGTGAACGCCGTCCTGCTCCTCGGCCTGCTCCGGCGGCTGACGGGACGCCTCTGGCGCAGCGCCGCGGTGGCCGCGCTCTTCGCCCTGCACCCGCTGCGCGTCGAGTCGGTCGCGTGGGTCGCCGAGCGCAAGGACGTCCTCTGCGGCCTCTTCTGGATTCTCACGCTCGGCGCGTACGCCCGCTGGTGCGCGCGCCGCAGCGCGGGCCGGTACCTCGCGCTCCTCGCCTCCTTCGCGCTCGCTCTGATGTCCAAGCCGATGGCGGTGACTCTCCCGTTCGTGCTGTTGCTGCTGGACGCCTGGCCGCTGGGCCGCGCCCTGCGCCGCCCGCTGCCGGCCGCCCTCGCGAGGCTCATCGCCGAGAAGCTCCCGCTCTTCGCGCTGGCCGCCGGCTCCAGCGCGCTGACGCTGCTCGCCCAGGCGCGCTACGGCGCGATCTACCGCCCCGCCGGCTACGATCTTGCCGTGCGAGTGAAGGCCGCCTTCGTGGCGTACGCGGGGTATCTCGGGAAGACCTTCTGGCCCGAACCGCTCGTCTTCCTCTACCCGCTCGCTCCCGGCGGACAGCCGCTGGCCGCGGCACTTGCGGCCGCGGGCCTCCTGCTGGCGCTGACGGCGGGCGCGCTGGCGCTCTGGCGGCGCACGCCTGCGCTCGCGACTGGCTGGATCTGGTTCGCCGGCACGCTGGTCCCGGTGGCCGGCGTCGTGCAGGTGGGCATGCAGGCCATGGCCGACCGCTACACGTACCTGCCGCACGTCGGCCTCTTCACGGCGCTGGTCTGGGGCGCCGCGGACCTCGCCGCGCGCCTCCCCCGCCTGCGGGCGCCGCTGATCGGGGCGCTCGTGGCGGCGCTGGCCGCGCTCGCGCTGCGCACCGCGGCGCAGCTGCCGCTCTGGCGCGACGAGGTGACGCTGTACCTTCACGCCGCGACGGCCACGCACGGCAACTGGCTGATGCACTATCGCGCGGCCATCGCGCTGGAACGGGAGGGCCGGGGCGCGGAGGCCGTCGTCCAGTACGAGGAGACCCTGCGCCTGCAGCCGACGCACGTGGAGGCCCGTCTCGCCCTCGCCCGGTTGCTCCAGAGCCAGGGGCGCTACGAGGAGGCGCTCGCGCACTACCGCCAGGCGACCATCTTCGGCCCGAACAGCGCGTCCGCCCAGAAGGGGCTGGCGGCGCTGCTCGAGTTGCGCGGCGATCTGGCGGAGGCGGTCGCCCACTACCGCGCGGCCGTCCGCCTCGAGCCGGGGAATGCCTATTACCGGGCGCTGCTCGAGCAGGCCATCGCCCGCCTCAACGCCCGCCGGTAGCGCGCCGAACACCCCCGCCCCGGTCAGTGCTCCCGCCTGAGCCAGACGCCCCGTGCGCCGGGCGCCGGGTCGTAGGCCCCGAGCCACCGGCGGAACCGCGGGTCCTCCGGCGGCGTCCCGTGCACCTGGATGAACGCCTTGGGCCTGATGCGGCCGGTCCTCCCGAACAGCGGGTTCGGCCAGATCAGGAAATCCCGGTCCGCGTAGTAGAGGAACATCGGCGAGGGAGGGCGCAGCGCATAGGCGACGACGTCGGTTGGTGCCGTCAGCTGCTGCACCCGCGCCCCGAGCTTGACCTCGTAGCGCGCCGAGAGGATGGGCTTGTCGCGCGCCTCCAGCGCGGGCAGCGCGTGCAGGGCGAGCGCCGCGGCAACCGCCGCCGTGGCCACCACCC
>DATDCY010000089.1 GCA_036524115.1 bacterium
CGCCGCCACGGGGGCGGGCTTCGGTGCGGGAGGCGGCGGCGCGGCGGCCTTCGGGGGCGGCGGCGCGGGAGGCGGCGGCGGGGCCGGAGGGGGAGCCGGGGCGGCGGCTGGAGCAGGCGCGGGGATCGGCGAGATGCTCGCCAGCGCTACGTTCCCGCAGACGGCCGGGACGATGAAGGCGTGGCGCTTGCCGTCCTTGTCGATCTCGAGGCGGTAGCCGTCGAAGGGCGCGGCGCCCTGCCATGTCACGTCCTTGAGGACCGCGACCGCGCCCCGCCCCTTCTTCCGCTTGAAGAGCATCCAGTGGAACGTCTCGCCCGGCGCGACCCTGACCGGCGTGATCTTCGCGGTGGGGCACTGCTGCATGAAGGCGGGGTAGAGGTCGGGAGCCCCGGCCTTGGCGAAGCCTGCCTGCAGGTCCGCGGAGCGGCTCTCCACGAGAGCCCGGACGTCAGCCTCGGACTTGACGCCCTGGCTGTAGAACGGGCTGACGTTGAGCTTCTTCAGGGTGGTCGCGGCGTAGGCCGATGAGGCCAGCGCGAGCGCCGTCACCATCACGATCAGCGGAAGCAGCAATCTTCGTCGACACATGGCATCCTCCTCGTCCGAGGTCCCAGTTCCAGCGGATCACCCCGTGAAGTCGAGCGCCGGGGTTCTTCCTGAAAGGTACACCCTGCGGCGGGAAATTGCATGGGGAGAACACCCTGCCAGCCCGGACCGGTGCCGGCCAATTGGCCGCGCTACGCCGGGCGCACGAGCCAGCAGGAGTGGATGCGGGGGTTGCCGGCGAAGTCCTTCGGCGTGGTGCGCCGGGTGATCTCCTCGAAGGCCAGGCCCGGCATCGCCGCGGCGTCCAGCTTGAAGCGCCGCAGGTTCGTGCAGAAGACGAGCGTGCCGCCGGGCTCGAGCAGGCGCGCAGCGTCGAGGATGAGGGGGACGTGGTCGCGCTGGACGTCCAGCGTGCCGCGCATCGCGTTCGACGTCGAGAAGGCGGGCGGGTCGAGATAGATCAGCCCGAAGCGCCGACGCTCGCGCCGCAGCCAGTCGCGGGCGTCGGCCCGGACCAGTTCGTGCGCGCCGCCCCCGAAGCCGTTGAGGCGCAGGTTGCGCTGCGTCCAGGCGAGGTAGGTCTGCGAGAGGTCGACGGAGACCGTCGCGCGGGCGCCTCCGGCCGCGGCCGCGACGGTCGCCGTCCCGGTGTAGCTGAAGAGGTTCAGGAAGCTCCTGCCGGGCGCGAGCGTCCGCAGCAGCGCCCGGACCGGCCGCGTGTCGAGGAAGAGCCCGGTGTCGAGGTAGTCCGTGATGTTCACCTGGAAGGCGAGCCCGGCCTCCTCGACGACGTGGAAGCGCCGCTCGTCGGCCAGCTTCTCGTACTGCTCGCCCCGCGCGCGCCGGCGGCGCACCTTGAGGACGACGCGTTCAGCCGGCAGTTCCAGGACGGCGCCGACCGTCGAGACGGCGTCGGCGAGGCGCGCCGCCGCCTTGTCCGGGTCGACGGTCCTGGGCGCCGCGTACTCCTGGACGACCGCCCACAGGGTTCCGGGAATTTCCGGGCGGGACGCCGGGATCGTTTCCCCCCTTGGCACAGCGGGCGCGGCGGGCACGTCGTCCCGGGTCCGGTACACGTCCACCGCCACCGCGTACTCCGGGATGTCCGCGTCGTAGAGGCGCCAGCAGCCGATCCCTTCGCGTCGCGCCCACGCGCCGAGCGTCCTGAGGTTCTTGCGCAGGCGGTTTGCGAGGGCCTCGGCGACCGTGCCCTCGGGCGGGACGGACTTGCCGGGACCGACGGAACCCGAACCCGCTCGCCCCGGGTGCGCGCCCGTCCTCCCTCCGGAAGGGCGCATGAAGCGCTCCGGCGCGACGTCGATGAGGAAGAGCCGGCACGCGATGGCGCCGTTGTAGAGGGTGTGCGACCGCGTCGCGCGGATGCCGACGCGCAGCGCGAGGCCCGGGTTGCCGGTGAAGAGTGCGGCCTTCCAGCCGGCGAACCGCTCGCGCAGGACGCTCCCGATCTGCTCGTAGAGCGGGCGCAGCTCGGACTCGGCGCCGAGACGCTCGCCATAGGGCGGGTTGACGGCGACGAGTCCCGGCGCGCCGCCACGGCCCTTCGGCGGCACGGCGTCGGCCAGGTCGCGCCGCTCGACGTGCACGTGCTTCGAGAGACCCGCCGCCGCCACGTTCGCCAGCGCCGCGCGCACCGCCGCCGCGTCGCGGTCGGTGCCCACGAT
>DATDCY010000090.1 GCA_036524115.1 bacterium
GGCACGAGGCGCTCGAGCCGTGCCCGAGCCCGGCGGGCGCCAGGGCGGCCGCCCGCCCCTAGAACCGCCCGCAGACTTGCCCGGCCGCTCGGCCCGGAGTATACGAAGGGGGCCATGCAGGGCGGGCACTCGCAGCAGATCGACCGGATCCGGCGCAGTCTGAGCCTGGTCCCGCCGTTCGTCACGCTCTCGGTGGGCGTGGTCCTCCCGGTGCTGCTCTCGACGGCGGCGGGCATCGTCGCCATCGTCGCCGGCGAGGGCTCGCTGACGCTGGTGCTGGGCGTCCTCGTGGTCTGCTTCACGGTCGCGGCCATCGGCGGCGCCGTGATCCTCTACGTGCTCCTCGGCCGCCGCGCCCGCCTGGTGCGGCTGCAGTCCGACCTGCTCGCGAACGTCACCCACGAGCTGCGCACGCCGCTGGCGGCGATCCGCGTGCACGCGCAGACGCTGCAGTCCGGCCTCCTCGCCGCGGAGCCGGCGAAGGCGCAGGAGAGCCTGCGCACGATCGTGCGCGAGACCGAGTGGCTCGACGCCATGGTCGACCGCGTGCTCAGCTGGCGCGCCGCCGCGCGCGACCGCGGTTCGCCGCACTGGGCGACGGGCCCCATCGGGCCGGTGCTCGAGGAGACCGTCGCGCGCTTCAGGCGGATGGTGCCCCCCGACGAGGGCGAGGTGGCCCTCGCGTGCGAGAGCGCCGCCGCCGTCCGCCACGACCCGGGCGCCCTCGCGCAGGCGCTCCTCAACCTCCTCGTCAACGCCTGGAAGTACTCCGCGCCGCCCCGCCGGATCAGCGTGGAGGCCCGCGACGAGGGTCCGCAGGTGCTCGTCGCCGTCGCGGACAACGGCATCGGCATCCCGGCCCGGGAGGTGAAGCGCGTCTTCGAGCCCTTCTATCGCGTGCTGGGCGCCGGCAGCGCCGGCACCGGGCTCGGGCTGGCCATCGTGCTCCACACCGTCAGGGAGATGGGTGGGACGATCACCGTGGACTCCCGGGAGGGCGTGGGCAGCCGCTTCACGATCCGGCTGCCGCGCGCGTCCGCCGCCGGGGACGCGCCATGAGCGCCGCCGGCGCCACACCCCCGACGAGCGGGGCGGCGGGGACCATCCTGGTGGTCGAGGACGACCGCTCGCTGCGCGAGGGGCTGGCGATGAACTTCCAGCTGCGCGGCTACCGCGTGCTGGCGGCGGCGGACGGCGAGAGCGGCGTGCGGCTGGCAGTCGAAGAGCGGCCCGACGTGATCGTGCTCGACCTGATGCTCCCCGGGCTCGACGGCTTCGAAGTGCTCGGCAGGCTGCGCGAGCGCGAGCTGGACGTCCCGGTGCTCATCCTCTCGGCGCGGGGCCAGGTGGCCGACAAGGTCACCGGGTTCCAGACCGGCGCCGACGACTACGTCACCAAGCCCTTCCAGCTCCCGGAGTTGATCGCCCGCGTCGAGGGGATGCTGCGGCGCAGCCGTCGGCGCGCGGCACCCGAGCCGATCGCCTTCGGCGACCTCGTGATCGACCTCGGCGCGCGGCAGGTGCGTCGCGGCGGGCGCGCGGTGACGCTGCTGGCCAAGGAGTTCGATCTGCTCTCGCTGCTCGCGCGCCACCCGGGCCGGCCCTTCACGCGCGAGGCGATCCTCGAGCGGGTCTGGGGCTGGGACTTCGAGGGGACGGCGCGCACGGTCGACAACTACATCCTGGCGCTGCGCCAGAAGCTGGAGAGGGACCCGGCGCGCCCGCGCCACATCAAGACGGTGCGGCAGGTCGGCTACAAGCTGGACCGGTGACGGCTACCGGCCCGGCGCAGGCGAGCCGCCCGCGAGCTGCGCAAGCCTCTCCCGGGCCGCGGCGTAACCCGGGTCGAGTCGCAGCGCCTCGCGAAAGCGGGTGGTCGCCTCGTCGCGCCGTCCCCGCCCGAGAAGGTAGATGCCCAGGTTGTACTGAGCACTGGGGTTGGAGGAGTCGAGTCGCACCGCCTCCGCGAGGTGGCTGCCGGCCTCCTCAAAGCGGCCCGCAGCGAACAGCGAGACGGCAAGGTTGTTGTGCGCCTCGGGGAAGTCCGGCTCGAGCCGCAGCGCCTCGCGGAACTGGTCCTCCGCTTCGCGCCGCCTCCCGAGCGCGCTGAGCGCCTGCCCGACGCCGTACGCGAACCGGGCGTCGCGCGGGGAGAGGCGCGCAGCCGTCCGATAGTGGTCGAATGCGCGCTTGGCGTTGCCCGCGCCGAGCAGAACGTTGCCGACGTTGAAGTGGGCGTGCGAGTAGTCGGGATGGAGCCGGAGCGCCCGCTCGTAATGGGCGAATGCTTCCTCCGGCCGGCCCCGGTCGGCCAGGAAGACCCCCAGGTCGTTCTCGGCCAACCAGTTGTCCTCCGTCACGGCGAGAGCGTGCCGAAAGAGGGTCCCGCTGTCACGCCAGTAGCCGGCCTGCGCGACGGTTGCCACGACAAGGGCGGACACCCCGGCGACCGCGGCGACGGCCAGCGCCGTGGCGCACCGGCGCCTCCCGGCCGCCAGATCGCGCAGCCCCCACGCCGCCGCGACGAAGACCCCGACGAGAGGGACGTAGGTGTAGCGGTCAGCGTGCCCCTGGGCGCCGACCTGGACGAGGCCGATCACCGGCACGAGGGTCCCGACGTACCAGAGCCAGCCGACGGGCAGGTAGGGGAAGCGCCGCCCGGCGCGGATCGCCGCCGCGCTCAGGGCAACGAGGGCCGCAGTACAGCTCAGCACGAGGCCCGTCTGCAGTGTACTCTCCGGATGGGGGTAGTAGACGGCGAGGCCGCTCGGCCAGATCGTCTTGCCAAGATACACGAGATAGGAGACAGCGGCGTTGGCCGCGCGCACCCCGAAATCCACGTGCGCCCAGCTCGCGACCGCGTTGCCGCGGCGCTGGGCGACGAGGGTCACGGCCGCCGAGGCCGCCGCCAGCACACACAGCGGGAATTTCTCGAGTACGAGGCCGGAGAGCGGCCTCGCGCCTGCCGGCGCCGCCTCACCCGCCCGGGCCGGGCGCCTGAGGCGGCCAAGGGGCCAGCAATCGAGGAGCAGCAGGACGAAGGGGAGGCTCACAAGCATCGGCTTGGCCGCCAGGCCCAACGCGTACGACACCGCCACAGCGAGGAAGCGGCGCGGGCCCGGCCGACGGGCATACTGCGTGTAGGCGGCAAGGGTCAGCACCCAGAAGAGCGCCGAGAGGACGTCCTTGCGCTCGGAAGCCCAGGCCACGGACTCCACGTGCAGCGGGTGCACCGCGAAGAGCGCCGCGGCCGCGGCGCTCGGCCAGAGCGCCGCCGTCGCACGTTCGAGAAGCGTGAACAGGAGCAAGGCGCTCACGAGGTGGAGAAGCAGGCCGACGAAATGGTGCCCGGAAGCGTTCATGCCGAAGAGGGTCACGTCGATCATGTGCGACAACCACGTGAGCGGGTGCCAGTTCCCGGCGTGGAAGGTCCCGAGCGCCCAGGCCGCCCCGTTCCAGCTGAGTCCCCTGGTCACCGCCGGGTTGTGCGTGATGTACTGGTCGTCGTCAATACCGACGAAACCGTTGCCGAGTACGGGCCAGTACGCAGACAGCGTGATCGCCGCGAGAAGAACGAGAATGATCCGGGACTGCGCGCGGCGCCGCGGCGTCACCGCGCCCTCAGGGCTCGACGATCACCTTGATGGACTCGCCGCCGGCCGCCACGGTCGCGAAGGCCTCCCCGATGCGCTCGAGCGGGAAGCGGTGCGTGATCATCTCCGCGACCGGAACGCGCCGCGCCCGGATCAGCTCCAGGGCGGTCGCCAGGTCCGCGCCGGCCGCGCCGTAGGACGTCTGCAGCGTGATCTCGCGCCGCCAGATCTCGGGGAACGGAATCACGGCCGCGCCCTCCTGGTCCGGCGCGCCGAAGAAGAGCACCGTGCCGCCGCTCGCGACCAGGCGCATCGACTGGTTCACCGCCGCCGTCGCGCCCGTGCAGACGATGACGCGGTCCGCCATGCGCCCCCCCGTCGCCGACGCCACCTGCGCGGGGACCTCGGGACCCGCGCAGAACGCCGCCGCCGCGCCGAAGCGCCGCGCCGCCTCGAGCCGCCAGGGGTGGACGTCCGTCGCCAGGATCGTCCCGGCGCCCAGCGCGCGCGCCAGCGCGATGTGCAGCAGGCCCGAGATGCCGCTGCCCATCACCAGCACCGCGTCGCCGGGTCCGACGCGCGCCAGCCGCTGCGCGCGCACGACGCACCCCAGCGGCTCGGCGAACGTCCCCTCCTCGAACGTGACCCCCTCCGGCAGCCGGAACACCCCGCGATCCGTCTGCAGCGGCGGCACGCGCACGAACTCGGTGAACCCGCCCGGGTCGAAGTTCGTCGTGTGCAGCGTCTGGCAGGCGGTGTGGTGGCCGCCGCGGCACGCCGGGCAGGTGTTGCAGGGGACGTGGTGCGTCACCGCGACGCGGTCGCCGACCTTCCACGCCGTGACGCCCTCGCCGATCTCCGCCACCGTCCCCGCGACCTCGTGGCCGAGCACGAGCGGCGCCTTCTTGATGCGGTACCACTCGAGGACGTCGGAGCCGCAGACGCCGGAGGCGACGATGCGCACGACGATCTCGCCGGGGCCGGCGGCCGGCCGCGGGCGCTCCTCGATCCGCAGGTCGCTGTTGGAGTAGTAGACGCCCGCGCGCATGGCCCCGTCCGCAGCCCGACCGCCGCCGGCGCGCTAGCGCTTCGCGCGCGCCTTGGGGCGGGCCTTGCGCGACGCCGAGCGCTTGAGCGACTTGAACAGCTCGTAGGCCTGCGCCGCCGTCGCCCCGCCGTGCACGACCGCGCGCACCGCCTGGATCATCGCCACGGGCGACTCCGACTGGAAGATGTTGCGCCCCATGTCGACGCCGCTCGCGCCGTCGCGCACCGCATTCGCCGCCAGTTCGAGCGCCTCCTTCTCCGGGAGCTTCTTGCCGCCGGCGATGACGACCGGCACCGGGCAGGTGCGCACGAGGCGCTCGAAGTTGTCGCAGTAGTAGGTCTTGACGAAGTGCGCGCCCAGCTCGGCCGCGATCCGGCAGGCGAGCGAGAGGTAGCGCACGTCGCGGACCATGTCCTTGCCGACCGCGGTCACCGCGAGCACGGGGATGCCGTGCCGCTCGCCCTCGTCGACGAGCTGCGCCAGCGACATCAGCGTCTGGCGCTCGTGCGGCGCGCCGACGTAGATCGAGAGCGCGACGCCGGCGGCGTTGAGGCGCACGGCGTCCTCCATCGTCGTCACGATCCCCTCGTTCGAGAGCTCGGAGAGGATACTCGTCCCGCCCGAGACGCGCAGCACGATCGGCGTGTCGACCCGCGGGTCGACGGAGGAGCGCAGCACGCCCCGCGTGAGCATCAGGGTGTCGGCGTACGCGGCCAGCGGCGCGATCGTCGCGCCGGGATCCTCAAGTCCGGTCGTCGGCCCGAGGAAGTAGCCGTGGTCGACGGCGAGCATGACGGTCCGGCCGGTCGCCGGGCGGATGATCCGCGCCAGACGGTTCTTCAGTCCCCACGATGACATCGTTTGCGCCTCCTGTTGTCGTCGGCCCCGGCGGGGGCCGTTTCCCGCGGTTTCCCCGTAGGTCGGGGTTATAGAAGCGCCGCCGCATGCTGTCAAGCCGGCCACGCCGTGGCTCGCGCGGGGCGGCAGGCCGGACCCTTGTCGGCGGCCGCGAAAGCCGCTAGGATGCGGCCATCCGGTGACGGCCCGCTCAGGGCGAGGAGACCAGCATGCAGCCGAAGGCCGAACAGCTCCCGATCGCGCAGTCGCGCAAGTACCGCGTCCGGGTCCGCACGCAGAACGCCGAGTACGAGGGGATCTTCTTCTCGCCGTACCCGGACCGCCGGCTCTCGGAGGTCCTCACCAAGCTCGAGCAGTTCCTCAACCTCAAGGAGGCGCGGGACGTCGAGACCGGGGAGACCTTCCCCTTCATGGTGATCGCCAAGCACTCCATCCAGACCATCAAAGTCGTCGAGGAGTGGGACTAGGCCGCTGATAACGGCCCATCGGCGGCGCCTTACCCGTGCGAGCCCCGCGAGTGCGGGAAGTCCCTGCGGTGGCCACCAGGCCACCTCAGTCGCCGGATCGTCGCGCTCCTTGCATCTGGACCGTTCTGAGCGGCCTAGTGTCCCGATGCCCGGGACGAACTACTTCTTTTTTGTGGGGTCCCGGTGGCAGAGCATGCACGCGTCCTTCGGCGGGTGCTCCGGCGGCTGCGGCGCCATCTTGCCGGGCGCGTGACAGTCGCGGCACGCGGCCACCACGAGCGGGCGCGGGTGGTTGTCGTCGACCGGCACGTACCGGTGCTTGCGCTGCTGCGAGAGCATGGACAGCGCGCCGACGACGAGCAGCGCCCCCGCGGCGAACATCAGGTTCTTCTTGAGCGTCGTCATGAACTGCCCGTCTCCTTCGCGAGGGGTGCCTAGGGGGCCAGCGTCGCCGCGTCGCCTTCCCAGCGGAAGGGCTCGTCGCCGGCGCCGTCGCAGATCTCCGTGAAGAGCGAGACGAGCTCCGGGTCGAACTGCGCGCGGGCGCAGCGCTGGATCTCGGCGAGCGCGTCGCCGCGGCAGCGCGCCGTGCGGTAGGCGCGCGACGAGGTGATGGCGTCGTAGGTGTCGGCGATCGCGATGATCCGCGAGCCCAGCGGGATGCGCTCGCCGGCGAGGCCGGCGGGGTACCCGCGGCCGTCGTAGCTCTCGTGGTGGTGGCGGACGATCGGCAGCGTCCCGCGGAGGAAATCCAGCGGCTCGATGATCTGCACGCCGCGCTCGGGGTGCGTGCGGATCACCGAGTACTCCTCGTCGGTCAGCCGCGCCGGCTTGCGCAGGATGGTGTCCTCGATGCCGATCTTCCCGACGTCGTGGATGAGCCCCGCCAGCCGCAGCGTCTTGAGCTCGTCGTCGGAGACCCCGACGCGCGCCGCGATGGTCAGGGCAACCTCGGTCACCCGCCGCGAGTGGCCGGCGGTGTAGGAGTCGCGCTGCTCCAGGACGTTGACCATCGTGCGCAGCACGTTCAGCGAGTTCTCCTGCAGGCGGCGGTTCTCGATGACGAGAGCGCGGTGCTGCAGGGCCTTCTCGACGGTGGTCTGGATCGTCCCGATGCGGAAGGGCTTGATGAGATAGTCGCTGGCCCCGTCCTTGATCGCCTGGACGGCGCCGTCGATGGTCGCGAAGCCGGTGACGATGATCACCTCGGTGTCGGAGACCTCCGACTTGATCTCGCGCAGGAGCTCGTGCCCGCTGAGGCCCGGCATGTTGATGTCGCTGAGGACCAGCGGCATCCGCCGCTCCCGGAAGATCCGCAGCCCCTCCTGGCCGTCGGCGGCGGTGACCACCCGGAACCCGATCCCCTCGAGAAAGCACTGGAGGGACTCGGCGATGCTGCGCTCGTCGTCGACGACCAGTATTTCCACCCTGGCGTCATCCCCGCCCGCCTTCATCGCGCCCCCTCCGCCCCTGTGCCGCACCGCAGTGTAGACGGCGCGACCGTCGCTGGCAAGTGCCGCGCGGGCCGCGCGCGCGGCGCGACTCTTTCCTTCCGGGCTCCGGGCCGCTATACTGAAACGCTGAAAAACGGCGTCCACCCGGAGGGTTACCCCGTGAAACAGGAGTTGGCGGCCCACGTCGGCGCGGCGGTCGCGAAGGTCGCAGCGGACCGCGGCCTCCAGTGGCGGCCTGACCCCGCGGGCCTGATCGAGCAGTGCCGCGACGAGCGTTTCGGCGACTTCACCACCAGCGCGGCGATGGAGCTGGCCTCGCGCGCGGTCGGTCGCAAGATCCCGCCGCGCGAGTTGGGCCAGGCCATCCTCGCCGCCCTCCCCGCGGGCGACGGGTTGATCGCGAAGGCCGAGGTCGCCGGCCCGGGATTCATCAACATCACCATCCGGCGCGAGCGCTGGCTGGCGGCGCTCGCCGGCATCGCCGCGCAGGACGCCGCGTACGGCCGCTCGGACCTCGGCCAGGGCCGCCGCGTCCAGGTCGAGTTCGTCAGCGCCAACCCGACCGGGCCGCTGCACCTCGGGCACGGCCGCGGGGCCGCCGTCGGCGACATCCTCTGCCGCGTGCTCGAGGCCACGGGCCACGCGGTCGTCCGCGAGTTCTACGTCAACGACGCGGGCCGCCAGGTCGAGACGCTCGCGCGCTCCGTCCTCGCCCGCTGCCGCGAGCAGCTCGGCGGCGAGGCGCGCTTCCCCGAGGACGGCTACAAGGGCGACTACGTCCGCGACCTCGCGCGCGACGCCGTCGCGCGGCACGGCGCCTCCCTGCTCGCGCTGCCCGACGAGCAGGCGCCGGCCACGCTCGGCGAGGAGGCGATGGCGACCATCCTCGCCTGGATCCGGCGCGACCTCGAGGCCTTCGGCGTGCGCTTCGACGTCTGGTTCTCGGAGCGCTCGCTCTACCGGCCGGGCGCCTGGGAGGCCCTGGTGGAGCAGCTGCGCGCGCGCGACCTGCTGTTCGAGCAGGAGGGCGCCCTGTGGTTCCGCTCCACCGCCTTCGGCGACGACAAGGACCGCGTCGTGGTCAAGAACGACGGCAGCCGCACCTACCTGGCCTCCGACATCCTCTACCACGCGGACAAGTTCCGCCGCGGCTTCGAGCGCGTGATCGACATCTGGGGGGCCGACCACCACGGCTACATCCCGCGGATGCAGGCGGTCGTGCAGGCGCTCGGGCAGCCCGCGGACGCGCTCGCGGTGCGGCTGATCCAGCTCGTGACGCTGACCCGCGGCGGCAAGGCCGTCGCGATGGGCAAGCGCGAGGGCGAGTTCACGACGCTGGCCGAGGTGGTCGCGGAGGTGGGCGCCGACGCCGCGCGCTTCTTCTTCGTCACCCGCCGCTGCGAGAGCCACCTCGAGTTCGACCTCGAGCTGGCCAAGGCGAAGACGGCGGACAACCCGGTCTTCTACGTGCAGTACGCGCACGCGCGCATCGCCAGCATCTTCCGCACGCAGGCCGAGCGCGGCGCGGGCGGCCTCGACGACGCCGGGGCGGATCTCGAGCGGCTGGCCCTGCCCGAGGAGCTCTCGCTCATCAAGCGGGCCGCATCCTTCCCGGACGTTCTCGCCGCCTGTGCGCGCGGCCTGGAGCCGCACCCGCTCGCGCAGTACCTCGTGGGGCTCGCCGCGGCGTTCCACGGCTACTACAACCGCGTGCGCGTCATCTCCGAGGACGTCGAGACCAGCCGGGCCCGCCTCGCCCTGGCGCGCGGGGTCGGGGTCGTGCTGCGCAACGGCCTCGGGCTCATGGGCGTCCCGGCCCCGGACCAGATGTGACCAGGTCGGCCGTCGCGACGGATCGGAGCGGGCCCCGGCCGCTGCGGGTGGGGGCGGCGCTCGCGGGCGTCGTCCTCGCGGCGGTCGCGCTCTTCAGCCTCGGCGTGATGACCGGCTCGCGGGTGGCGCGGCGCGCGCCCGAACCGGCGGCGTCCGCCCCGGCC
>DATDCY010000091.1 GCA_036524115.1 bacterium
GGCGCGGGTGCGGGCGGCGCCTGGACGGCCGGGCGTCCCGGCCGCGGCGCCGACCCCGCGGGACGGGGCGGCTCGAGAGACGTGACGAGACGCACCGGCCGCACCACCTCGGGGATCCGCACGGGGTGGCGCGTGGCGGAGACCGCGAGGAGCGCGAGGAGCAGCGCGAGGTGGCCGGCGAGCGAGAACGAGAGGTCGCGGTGCACGGCCGCGTCAGCCACCGGGGTTCTGCGTGGCGAGCCCGATGTTGACGAGCCCCGCGCCCCGCACGAGGTCCAGCACGCGGATGACCTCGCTGTAGGGGATCCCGGCGTCGCCGCGGACGATCACCTGGGTCTCGGGGTTCGCGCCCGCGGCCTGGGCGAGGTGCGCGCGCAGCTGCGCCTCCGTGACCGGCGCGCTGTTCCAGAAGATGCCGCCGCTCCTGGCGAGGCTCACCACGACGGGCTTGGCCGGGGTGCTCAACTTGTACGGCTGGGCGGCCGGCAGCTGCACGTCGATGCCGTGCTCGAGGGTCGGCGAGACGAGCATGAAGATGATCAGCGTCACCAGCAGCACGTCGACGAGGGCCGTGACGTTCATGTTCGTGTTCGGCTCGAAGCCGAACGCGCGCCGCTTGCTTTGGTAGAAGGCCACGGCGCCGGCGCTAGGGGCGGTCCTCGCGGACGAACTCGCGCTCGATGAGCGCCAGGAAGTCGGCGCTGAACGCATCGGCCTCGCCGGCGAGCTCGCGGATGCGCGCGCCGATGAAGTTGTAGCCGAGCAGCGCGGGAATCGCCACGAGGAGGCCGGCGGCCGTGGCGATCAGCGCCTCGGAGATGCCCGAGCCGACGGCCGTGACGCCGGTCGCGCCGCGCGCGCCCATCGTCTGGAACGCCTCGAGGATCCCCCAGACGGTGCCGAGCAGCCCGAGGAACGGCGCGGCGCTGACGGTCGTCGCGAGGATGATGAGGAAGTGCTCCAGATCGAGGAAGCACTTGTCCTCGACGGCGGCCACCGCCCGCGCCAGGGTCGAGAACTGCAGCGGGCTGATGCGCGGCCGCGGCGCGCCCGCCCCCGCCGACGGGTCGCGCGCAAGCCCCGCCTGCAGCTCCTCGCAGCCGCGGACGAAGACCGCGACGAGGGGCGAGTCGAACGACCCCCTGTCCCCGCCGACCTGCCGCAGCAGGCCGGGGAGGTCGCGGCGCATCCGCCGGTAGATCTCGAGGAACCGCCGCGTCCCCCGCGCGTTGCGCCGCAGCGCCCGCACCTTGGCGATGATGATCGCCCAGGCGACCACCGACAGCGCCAGCAGGGACAGGTAGATCGCCTTCGCCAGGAGGCTCGCGCCGGCGAAGTGGCGCAGCCAGAAGCTCACATCCATATCTTTGCTAGTATACCTCAGCCGGCAGGGACGCGGGGAGAGGGGAGGTGGAGGCGTGAAGAAGCTCCTCAGGAACGAGGCCGAGCGGACGCGGCGGATCCTCGCGCTCCTCGACCGCCACTACCCGGACGCGCGCTGCTCGCTGGATTTCTCCACGCCGCTCGAGCTGCTCGTCGCCACGATCCTCTCGGCGCAGTGCACGGACGAGCGGGTGAACGCGGTCACGCCGGCGCTCTTCGCCGCGTACCGGACCGCGGCCGACTACGCCGCGGCGGACCCGGAGCAGCTGCGTCGTGCGATCCGCCCCACGGGCTTCTTCCGGAACAAGGCGGCGGCGATCATGGGCGCGGCGGCGGCGATCGTCGCGCGCCACGGCGGCGAGGTGCCGCGCACGATGGAGGAGCTGACCGCCCTGCCGGGCGTGGGGCGCAAGACCGCGAACGTCGTGCTCGGGAACGCGTTCGGCGTCCCCGGGGTGGTCGTCGACACGCACGTCGGCCGCCTCGCCCGCCGGCTCGGGTGGTCGACGGCCGAGGACCCGGCGAAAGTCGAGCAGGACCTCATGCGCCGGATCCCGCGCGAGCGCTGGGTCCGCCTCTCGCACCAGTTCATCGCCCACGGGCGCGCAATCTGCAAGGCGCCGCGGCCGCGCTGCCCCGAGTGCTTCCTCGACGCGACGCTCTGCCCCTCGCGCATCGAGGGACCCGCGTCCTGACCGTCCTCTCCTCGAGTACTTTATCGACTTGCCCGGGAAAGCCGGACGCGATACTATTGCTCATGGCGGTCGCGTCCGGGATCCCCCCCGGGCGCCAGGAAGCCGCCAGCGGTTGAGAAACAAGCGGAAGGAGGGGGGTCCGCTGGACATCATCGGTCAGAGCGCCGGCATCCGGCGCATCAAGGAGCTGGTGGCCAAGGTCGCCTCGACCGGCCACACCGTGCTCGTTCTGGGTGAGAGCGGCGTCGGCAAGGAACTGGTGGCGCGCTCGATCCACCGCCAGAGCCTGCGGCACGAGCGCCCGTTCGTCGTCGTGGACTGCGGGATGCTCAACGAGAACCTCCTGCAGAACGAGCTCTTCGGCCACCAGAAGGGGGCGTTCACCGGCGCGACCGCGCTCAAGCACGGGCTCTTCGAGGTCGCGGACACGGGCACGCTCTTCCTCGACGAGATCGGCGAGGTCAGCCTCGTGCTGCAGTCGAAGCTGCTGCGCGTGCTCGAGACCGGCACCTTCCGGCGTCTCGGCAGCACCGCGGACGTGAAGGTCGACGTCCGGCTGGTCGCCGCCACCAACCGCGACCTCGTCCAGATGAGCCGCGAGGGGACGTTCCGCGAGGACCTGTTCTACCGCCTCAACGTCTTTCCGGTGGTCGTGCCGCCGCTGCGCGAGCGGCGCGACGACATTCCGCTGCTCGCGCGTCATTTCCTCAAGCGCTCCTCTCCGCCCGGCGCCGAGAAGACGCTTTCGGTCGAGGCGCTCGAGCTGCTCAAGGCCTACCCGTGGCCGGGGAACATCCGCGAGATGCAGAACGTCGTCGAGAGCGCCCTGATCATCGCGGAGGGGACGGAGATCCAGGCGCAGGACCTGCCCGTCGCCGTGCGCGGCGCGGGACCGCGCCCCGGGCTCGATCTCTCGGAGGAGATGTCCCTCGAGGAGCTCGAACGTCGCTACATCAGCCTTCTGCTCGAGCGCTTCGAGGGGCACCGCGCACGAGTCGCCCGGGTCCTGCAGATTAGTGAACGCAACCTCTACCGCAAGCTGCGCGCCTATCACCTCGAGGACGCCGGCGCGGCCGCCCGCCGCCGGCCTCCGGGACGCTGACACCTCGTCAGGCGGCTGCTGACAGCCTGTCAGCAACCTGACTGTAACGGAAAGGGTGCCGCGGTCATCTGCACCGAGCGGCGACCCAAAACATGCGTGATTCGCATGAGAATCACGCTGCCTCCCCATTGTGTCCCGGCACTGGTACGGATATTGCTTTGTTCCGGCGGGTAAACAATGGAGGGGAACGTGCCGATCCCGAAGGTGCTGGTCTTCTCGCGCAAGCCGCCCGAGGAAGGCGGCATCTCGACGATCCTCTCCGATGACGGCTACCAGGTCGAGTGGACCGACAGCGGACCGGCGGCGATCTGTGAGGCCCTTTCGGGTTCGATCGGCGCGTGCGTCATCATGGTCAGCCGCAACGCCGACCGCGAGGTCGACTACATTCCCTGCCTCAACCGCGTCGACCCGAAGCTGCCGATCATCGTCATCGCCGAGCACGACTCCATCGAGCTCCAGCGGCGCATCCGCCGCCACCGCGTCTACTATTACCTGATCCTGCCCATCAACCGCGACGAGATCCGCGCGGTCCTCCACAGCGCCGCCCCGGTCGCTGCGAAGCGGCGCCGGCGTTCCTGACATCCCTGTGGCGGGCCGCCGCGGCGCCCGAAGCCGCCCGTGAGTACGACTGTCAGCCTGTCATCTTGCTCTGACATTTCGTCAGAAGGCCTCGGTCGTGAATGTGAGTGCAGTCACGAAGCGGTGCGAATGGTTGGAAAATCGCGGAAAGAAGCCGCAGGGGCGCACGCTGAGTGTTGGTATGTTTCTTGCTCTCCTGAATGAAGCGCACATGGGGGAGCGAGTGGGACTGGCAGAGGCGTTGAACGAGCGGCGGGCAGAGATTCTGGAGCGGTGGCTCCAGGTGCTGCTCGGGACCTATCCGGCCGAGACCGCCCGTTTCCTCACGGGCGTCGCGGATCCCTTCGGCAACCCCGTCGGACAGACGCTGCGCGCCGGCGTCGATCGGCTCTACGACGCCCTCGTCGGCGGGCACGGCCCGGACGCGATGGCCGCCGCCGCCGACGGCATCGTCAGGATCCGGGCGGTCCAGGAGTTCCCGCCCTCGGTCGCCGTCGGCTTCGCGCTCGCGCTGCGCCCCATCCTCCGGGAGGAACTGGCCGGGGCTGCGCTCGCGGACGCCGAGCGCGCCGCCCTCGATGACGCCGTCGACCGCATGGCCCTGGCCGCGTTCGACGTCTACATGCAGTGCCGCGAGAAGATCTTCGAGATCCGGGTGCGCGAGCTTCGGGACGCGCGGCGTATGGCCGAGCGTCTCGGGGCGTAAACGGGGCGGGGTTCGGCGGAACAACAGCGGGGGGAGGGCGCATGAAGCTAGTGAGTGCTCTGGCAGCGGTGGCGATCCTCACGGCCATCGGGCTCGCGGGGGGGAGCTCCGGCGGTCTGCAATCCTTGTTCGGGATCTGGGTCCCCTATGCCGCGGTCGCGGTGTTCATCGGTGGCATCGTTCTCCAGGTGGTCCGCTGGGCGAAGTCGCCAGTGCCCTTTCGCATCCCCACGACCTGCGGCCAGCAGCGGGCGTTGCCCTGGATCAAGAACGACAGCCTCGAGGCCCCGCACACGACCGGTGCGGTCCTCGGGCGGATGTTCCTCGAGGTCTTCTGCTTCCGCTCGCTCTTCCGCAACACCCGGATGAAGATCGTGGGCGGCAACGCGGCCTACGGCTCGAGCAAGTGGCTCTGGCTCGGCGCGCTGGCCTTCCACTACGCCTTCTTCGTGATCCTCATCCGCCACCTGCGCTTCTTCCTGGAGCCGGTACCGGGCCTGATCAGCGCGATGGACAAGGCGGACAGCTTCTTCCAGATCGGGCTGCCCCCCGTGTACCAGACCGACGCGGTGATCCTCGCCGCGCTGGCCTTCCTGCTGCTGCGGCGCCTGCTCGAGCCGCAGGTGCGCTACATCAGCTTCGCCTCCGACTACTTCCCCCTCGTGCTCATCGGCGCCATCGCCACGACGGGCGCCCTGATGCGCTACTTCGTCCGCGTCGACGTCACCGCGATCAAGCAGCTGGCGATGGGGCTGGCGACCTTCTCTCCGGCGGTGCCCCAGGGCGTCGGCGCGCTCTTCTTCGCGCACCTGCTCCTGGTCTGCGCGCTGCTCGCCTACTTCCCCTTCTCGAAGCTCCTGCACGCCCCGGGGGTGTTCCTGAGCCCGACGCGCAACCTGGCGAACACGAGCCGCGAGGTGCGGCACATCAACCCCTGGAACCCCCCGGTCAAGGTCCACACCTACGAGGAGTGGGAGGAGGAGTTCCACGTGCCGATGGCGAAGGCCGGCTTCCCCCTCGAGAAGGAATACAAGGAGTAGACGATGGCGACGCCGAAACCACAGGAACTCGTCAACACCATCAAGCCCGCTCCTCCGGCCACGGAGTGGATGGACACGCCGGTCGATCTGCGGCCCGGCACCTTCTGCTACGCCGGGAAGCCGAAGTTCGTCGAGTACCTCGGCTTTCCCTTCCCGCGCGAGTGGCGGCCGCAGGACGAGGACTGGAAGCTCCCGCCGAACTGGAAGGAGATCATCCTCGAGGGGATCCGCGACCGGCTGCTGCGGTTCCGCTCCTTCCACCTCTTCATGGACATCTGCGTGCGCTGCGGCGCCTGCGCCGACAAGTGCCATTTCTTCATCGGCTCCGGCGACCCGAAGAACATGCCGGTGCTGCGCGCCGAGCTGATGCGCTCGATCTACCGGCGTGAGTTCACGCAGGCCGGCAGGATCTTCGGGAAGCTGGCCGGCGCGCGCGAGCTGACCCCCGAGGTCATCAAGGAGTGGTACCAGTACTTCTACCAGTGCACGGAGTGCCGCCGCTGCTCGGTCTTCTGCCCCTACGGCATCGACACCGCCGAGGTCACGATGATGGGGCGCGAGCTGATGCACCTGATCGGCGTGAACATCAACTGGATCCTCGAGCCGGCCGCGAACTGCTTCCGGGTCGGCAACCACCTCGGCATCACGCCGCACGCCTTCAAGGGGAGCATCGAGGGGCTGGTCGACGATGTCGAGACCGCGACCGGGATCCGCGTCAACCCGACCTTCAACCGCAAGGGCGCCGAGATCCTCTTCGTGACGCCGTCGGCCGACGCCTTCGCCGCGCCGGCGATCTTCACGCTGATGGGCTACATGCTCCTGTTCCACCAGATCGGCCTGGACTACACCTTCTCGGCCTACAACTCGGAGGGCGGCAACTTCGGGCTCTTCACCTCGAACGAGATGATGAAGCGGCTCAACGCCAAGATGTACGCCGAGAGCAAGCGCCTCGGCGTCAAGTGGATCCTCGGCGGCGAGTGCGGCCACATGTGGCGCGTCGTGCACCAGTACATGGACACGATGAACGGGCCGGCCAACCACCTCGAGGTGCCGCGCTCCCCGGTCACCGGCACGGTCTTCGAGCACGCCAAGAGCACGAAGATGGTGCACATCTGCGAGTTCACCGCCGACCTGATCCGCAACAACAAGCTCACGCTCGACCCGAGCCGCAACGACAAGTACAAGGTCACCTTCCACGACTCCTGCAACACCGCGCGCGGCATGGGGATGATGGAGGAGCCGCGGTACATCATCAACAAGGTGATGAACCCCGCCAACTTCCACGAGATGCCGGAGAACACGATCCGCGAGCAGACCTTCTGCTGCGGCTCGGGCTCGGGCCTCAACACCGACGAGCTGATGGAGATGCGCATGCGCGGCGGCTTCCCGCGCGGCAACGCGCTCAAGCACGTCGTCGACAAGCACGGGGTGAACCTGATGGCCTGCATCTGCGCCATCGACAAGGCCACGCTCTCCTCGCTGGTCGACTACTGGGTCCCGGGAACGGAGATCGGCGGCGTGCACGAACTGCTCGGCAACGCGCTGGTCCTGGACGGCGAACCGGAGCGCACGCAGAACCTGCGCGGCGAGCCGCTGAAGGAGGACTAGGCGATGATCTACGACAAGGGAAAGATCTTCCTCGGCCTGGCGATCTTCGTCGCCCTCGTCGCCTCGCCGTTCTGGTACAACCCGGTCTTCGGGACGGGGAAGACGGCGCCGCCGGAACCGAAGCTGCCGAAGACCGCCACGCTCTGCGTGCTGCCGAAGGCGCAGATGCGCGCCGGGCACATGCAGGTCATCTACGACTGGCGCGAGACCGTGGTGCGGGGCGGCGGGCGGATGTACCGGCACCCGGACGGGGTCGAGCGGGAGATGAGCCTCTCGAACACCTGCCTCAAGTGCCACGAGGGCAAGAAGGAGTTCTGCAACACCTGCCACACGTACCTCGCCGTCAAACCTTTCTGCTGGGACTGCCATTTCGACCCGAAGGAGCAGGCGTGATGAGCACGGGAGAGGGGAAGGGGATGGATCGCCGCGGCTTCCTCAGGCTCGCGGGCCTCGGCGCCCTCAGCGCGGCCGCGGTGCCCGCCGGCTGGGACCTGCTGAAGCCGGGCGCGGCGCTGGCCGCCGGCGCGGGCGCCCCGGTCGCCGGCCGGCGCTACGCGATGGTCGTCGACGCGCGCACGGGCTGCCCCGACGGCTGCCGCGACTGCATCGGCGCCTGCAACACCACGCACAACATCCCGACGTTCGCCGACGAGCCCGACCCGCGGCGGCACGAGCTGAAGTGGATCTGGCAGACGTCGTTCCACAGCGCGTTCCCGGGCAACGAGCAGGAGTTCGCGCGCGAGGACCTCGAGAGCAAGCAGGTCACGGTCCTCTGCAACCACTGCCAGAACCCGCCGTGCGTGCGGGTCTGCCCGACCAAGGCGACCTACCAGCGGCCGGACGGCATCGTGATGATGGACTTCCACCGCTGCATCGGCTGCCGCTTCTGCATGGCCGGCTGCCCCTACGGCTCGCGCAGCTTCAACTGGCGCGACCCCTGGCCGCGCAACGCCGCGACCGGGGAGCCCGCGAAGCTGCCGAACCCGGAGTACCCGACGCGGATGCGGGGCGTCGTCGAGAAGTGCACCTTCTGCTCCGAGCGCCTCGACCGCGGCCTGCAGCCCGCCTGCGTCGAGGCCTGCAAGGAGAAGCTCCTGGTCTTCGGCGACCTGCACGACGCGGGCTCCGGGGTGCGCGCGCTCCTCAAGGAGCACTACACCATCCGGCGCAAGGCCAACCTGGGCACGCAGCCCCAGGTCTACTACGTCATCGGCGCCTAGGGGGGAGCGGGCCATGCTGGAAAAAGCGCTTTCGGGCAGCACGCGGTACCGGGCCTGGGTCGGCGGCCTCCTGCTGGTGATCCTGGTCGGGGTCGGCTTCTACGTCCGGCAGTTCAACGAGGGGCTCGGCATCACCGGGATGAGCCGGGACGTCACCTGGGGCTTCTACATCGCCCAGTTCACGTTCCTCGTCGGCGTCGCGGCCTCCGCCGTGATGCTCGTCATCCCCTACTACCTGCACCACTACAAGGCCTTCGGCAAGATCACGATCCTCGGGGAGTTCCTCGCGATCGGCGCGGTGACGATGTGCCTGCTCTTCATCCTGGCCGACCTCGGGCAGCCGATGCGGGCGATGAACGTGATCCTGCACCCGACGCCGAACTCCGTCCTCTTCTGGGACATGGTCGTGCTCAACGGCTACCTCTTCCTGAACCTGCTCGTCGGCTGGACGACGCTCACGGCGGAGAAGAAGGGCCTGCCCTCGCCGAAGTGGATCAAGCCCTTCATCTATCTCTCCGTGCCCTGGGCGGTCTCGATCCACACCGTCACGGCGTTCCTCTACGCCGGCCTCCCCGGGCGCGGCTTCTGGCTGACCGCGGTCATGGCGCCGCGCTTCCTGACCTCGGCCTTCGCCGCGGGGCCGGCGCTGCTGATCCTGCTGGCGCTGCTGGTGCGCAAGCTGACGAAGTTCGACCCGGGGAAGGAGCAGATCCAGACGCTCGGGACAATCGTGGCCTACGCGCTGCCGCTGAACCTCTTCCTGCTCGCCTGCGAGGTCTTCACCGTCTTCTACAGCAACATCCCCGACCACAAGCTGCACTTCCAGTACCTCTACTTCGGGCTCCACGGCCACAACGCGCTCGTGCCCTGGATGTGGACCTCGGTCGCGCTCGCCGTCGGGGCGGTCGTGCTCCTGGTCAACCCGGGGACCCGGCGCAACGAGACCCTGCTGGCCTGGGCCTGCGGCATGACGTTCGTCGCGACCTGGATCGACAAGGGCCTCGGCATGATCTCCGGCGGCTTCGTGCCCAACCCGCTCGAGGAGATCACCGAGTACTGGCCGACGCTCCCCGAGGCGCTCATCGCGCTCGGGATCTGGGCGATCGGCGCGCTCATCGTGACCGTGCTCTACAAGGTGGCGGTCGCGGTGCGCGAGCAGGAGCTGGCGTAGGGAGCGGGCGGATCGCGGCCGCCGGGAAGACGGCGGGCCGCGTGCGCATAGAGAAGCGAGTGGGCAACCAACCCAAAGGAGGAGTGCCATGCCCCACATCGAGGTGAACGGCAAGCAGATCGAGGTCGACGAGGACGGCTACATCCAGAAGCTCGAGGACTGGAGCGAGGACGTCGCCAAGCACATCGCCAAGCTCGAGCAGGTCGAGCTGACGCCCGAGCACTGGGAGATCGTCAACTTCCTGCGCGCCTACTACCAGGAGTACAAGATCGCCCCCATGATCCGGATCCTCACCAAGGAGATCGCCAAGAAGATGGGGCCGGAGAAGGGCAACACGAAGTACCTCTACTCCCTCTTCCCGGCCGGCCCGGCGAAGCAGGCCTGCAAGATCGCCGGCCTGGCCAAGCCCGCGGGCTGCGTGTAAAGGGACCGAAGGCGGTGCGGGGGGCCCGGTGTCGGCGCTGCGCGAGCGGTTGCGCGTGCTTCTCGAGCGCGGCGATTCGGCCGCGGTGCTCGGGCTGGCCGCGCGCGAGCGCGGCGTCGCGCGGACGCTGGTCTCCCTGCTGTGCGACCCCGACGAGCTGGTCCGGTGGCGCGCGGTGAGCGCCCTCGGGCACGTCGCGGGGAGCGCTCCCGAGCTGGTGCAGCCGCTGGTGACGCGGCTGTACTGGTCGCTCAACGACGAGTCCGGCGGCATCGGCTGGATGTCGGCGCCGGCGCTCGGCGAGATCGGGCGCAGCGCGCCGCCGCTGCTGCGCCACTGCGTGCGGCCGCTCGTGCGCTACCTGGACGAGCCGTTCCTGCTCCCGGGGGCGCTGTGGGCGATCGGCAGGCTGGCGCCGGCCTATCCGGCCGAGACCCGCGAGGTCGTCCCCGAGGTCGCGCGGTGCTGTCACGGGGACGACCCGGCGGTGCGCGCGCAGGCCGCGGTGGCGCTCGGCGAGATCGGGGAGGACGGCGGCGGCCGGACCGGGCGCGCGATCGGGACGCTGGCCGGCGACGCCCGGCCGGCGCGGCTGTACCGGGACGGCGGGCTCGTGACGAAGCAGGTGCAGGAGTGGGCCGCGGAGGCGCTCGCCAGGCTCCGGAGGGCGTGAGGCTCGCGTCAAAGGACCACACACACCCCGCCGCGGGTGGCGGGGCGATTTGAAAGGGAGGACGTACAGATGGCGGATCTCAAGTACAAGACGCCGCTTCTCGACGAGCTCGAGAAGGGGGAGTGGCCGAGCTTCGTGAAGGAGCTGAAGCGGGCGGCGGCGAAGAAGCCGATGGCCGATGGCCTCCTCGGGCAGCTCGAGAAGTCCTACCGGGACAAGCAGACCTACTGGAAGCACGGCGGCCTCGTCGGCGTGCAGGGCTACGGCGCCGGCATCATCGGCCGCTACACGGCGCTCGCGGACCAGTTCCCCGAGGTGACCGCGTTCCACACCGTCCGCATCAACCAGCCGGCGGGGTGGTTCTACAGCTCGAAGGCGCTGCGCCAGCTCTGCGACATCTGGGACAAGCACGGCTCGGGGATGCTCAACCTGCACGGCTCGACGGGCGACTTCGTGCTGCTCGGGACGACCTCCGAGGAGCTCGAGGACACCTTCACCGAGTACTCGGCCGCCGGCTGGGACCTCGGCGGCTCCTCCTCCGACATGCGCACGCCCTCGTGCTGCAACGGCATGGCCCGCTGCGAGTTCGCCTGCTTCGACACGATGGCGCTCTGCCAGGACCTGACCATGACCTACCAGGACGAGCTGCATCGCCCGGCCTTCCCCTACAAGTTCAAGATCAAGATCGCCGGCTGCCCGAACGACTGCGTGGCGTCGATCGCGCGCTCCGACCTCTCGATCATGGGCACCTGGAAGGACGACATCCAGGTCGACCAGGCCGAGATGGCCGCCTACGCCAAGGCCGGCAAGGACATCCAGGGCGAGGTCGTCGGGATGTGCCCGACCGCCTGCATGAGCTGGGACGGCAAGGCGATGAAGATCAACAACAAGCAGTGCAACCGTTGCATGCACTGCATCAACGTCCTGCCCAAGGCCCTGCGCGCGGGCAAGGTGCGCGGCGCGACGATCCTCGTCGGCGGCAAGGCGCCGATCCTCGAGGGCGCGCAGCTCGGCTCGGTGGTCGTGCCCTTCATGCCGATGAAGGCCCCGTTCTCCGAGATCAAGGAGCTGATCCAGAAGCTCTGGGACGTCTGGGGCGAGAACGGCAACAACCGCGAGCGCATCGGCGAGTTCATGCTGCGCGTGGGCGTCGGCAACTTCATGGAGAGCATCGAGCTGGCGCCGGACCCCCAGATGGTCCTGCACCCGCGCGAGAACCCCTACATCTTCTACGAGGAGTACTTCGAGGAGGAGTAGGCGGCGCGCACCGCGCCGGCGAAGCAACGTACCAATGATCGCCTAACGGCAGGAGGATAGAGAGAGATGGCAGCTCCGGCAAAGCGGCAGACCGACATCGGTCCGCCTCACTACGAGCAGTTCCTGCACCCGGTCATCAAGAAGAACTACGGCACCTGGAAGTACCACGAGTCGATCAAGCCCGGCGTGATCGTCCACGTCGCCGAGGGCGGCGACAAGATCTTCACGATCCGCGCGGCCTCCCCGCGCCTCGTGAGCACGGACTTCGTGCGCGACCTGGCGAACCTCGCCGACAAGTACTGCGAGGGGTACCTGCGCTTCACGAGCCGCAACAACGCCGAGTTCATGACGGCCGAGCAGAAGAACATCGACCCGCTGATCGCCGACCTCGCGAAGCTCGGCATCCCGGTCGGCGGCATGAACAACTCGATCTCGAACATCGTCCACACCCAGGGCTGGGTCCACTGCCACACGCCGGCGACGGACGCCTCGGGCCTGGTCAAGGTCGTGATGGACGAGATGATCGACTACTTCAAGCACGAGAAGCTCCCGGCCAAGCTGCGCATCGCCGTGGCCTGCTGCCTGAACATGTGCGGCGCCGTGCACTGCTCGGACATCTCGCTGCTGGGCATCCACCGGCGGCCGCCGAAGGTCAACGACGCCCGGGTGACCGACCTCTGCGAGATCCCGACGACGGTCTCCGCCTGCCCGACGGCCGCCATCCGGCCGGCGGTGAAGGACGGCAAGCAGACGGTGACGGTCGACGACAGCCGCTGCATGTACTGCGGCAACTGCTACACCTCGTGTCCCGCGATGCCCCTGGCCAACCCGATCAACGACGGTGTCGCGATCTGGGTCGGCGGCAAGGTCTCCAACGCCCGCAGCATGCCCGCGTTCACGAAGCTGGCCATCCCCTACCTGCCGAACAACCCGCCGCGCTGGCCGGAAGTCACCGACGCCGTGAAGCACCTCGTGGAGGTCTACGCGAAGAACGCCGTCAAGCACGAACGGTTCGGCGAGTGGGCGAACCGGATCGGCTGGCCGCGCTTCTTCGAGCTGACCGGGCTGGAGTTCACCAAGTACCACATCGACGACTACAAGCTCGCCCAGAAGACGCTGCGCTCCACCGCGCAGATCAAGTTCTAGGCGAAGGAGGCGACGACGATGGGCACCGTTTCGCAGGCCGACCTGGCCGAGGGCATCTTCAAGATGGTCGAGGCCGACGCCGGCAAGGTCCGCTACAAGCCCCGCGACCTCGAGAAGGGGATGACCAAGAAGTTCGGCGAGGGCGCGTTCTCGAAGGAGGACTTCAAGGCCGCACTCAAGGACCTGATGGACAACGGGCGCCTGGTCTACGGCTACTACGGCGGCGTCTCCGTGGAGCTGCCGCACCAGGAGGGCTCGTCGAAGTAGTCCCGCACGCCGGCCGCGGCCGGCGTCGCGCGCGCGGGGCCGCGACCCCGCGCGCGCGACGCGGTCGCACGCCGGCGGGCATCACCAGAGCGGAAGGAGAGCAGCGCGCATGGCGGAGATGAAAGTCGTCAAGAAGGTCACCAAGCTCGGCGCCCGCGGCGGGGGCGGGGCCGGCAAGTCCGAGGACACCGGCCTGCGGCCGTACTGGGTCGAGAAGATTCCGCCGTGCACGTTCATGTGCCCGAGCTCGGAGGACATCCGCGGCTACCTGACCTACATCGCCCAGGCGGAGAAGTACGGGCGCACCGCCGCCGATTCGTTCACGCAGGGCTGGCACATCATCACGAACCGCAACCCGTTCCCGGCGACGATGGGCCGCATCTGCCCGCACCCCTGCGAGGGGGCCTGCAACCGCGGCCAGCTGGACCTGCCGGTCGCGATCAACAACATGGAGCGCTGGGTCGGCGACTGGGGGATCAAGCACGGGCTGCGCGCGAAGAAGCTCGTCGACGAGAAGCGCCCCGAGAAGGTCGCCGTCGTCGGCGGCGGTCCCGCCGGGCTCTCCTGCGCCTACCAGCTCGCGCGCCGCGGCTACGCCGTGACCGTCTTCGAGGGCGCCGCCAAGGCTGGCGGGATGCTGCGCTACGGCATCCCGAGCTACCGCCTGCCGGACGAGATCCTCGACGCCGAGATCCAGGCGATCCTCGACCTGGGCGTCGAGCTGCGGCTGCACCAGAAGATCGGCCGCGACGTGGCGCTGGATGATCTGCGGCGCGACTACCAGGCGGTCTACCTGGGGATCGGCGCGCAGAAGGGCGTGAGCCTCGGGCTCAAGGGCGAGGACGCGGCGAACGTCTTCTCCGGTGTGGACTTCCTCCAGCGGGTCCGCCTCGGCGAGAAGATCGACGTCGGCGACAAGGTGATCGTCATCGGCGGCGGCAACACCGCGATCGACGCCGCGCGCACCTCGCGCCGGCTCGGGGCGCACGTGACGCTCGTCTACCGCCGCACCCGCAAGGAGATGCCGGCGATCGAGCACGAGATCACCGAGGCCGAGCACGAGACGGTTGTCTACGAGTTCCTCTCGGCGCCGCTCGAGATCGTCGTGAAGGACGGCCGCGCGGTCGCCCTGAAGTGCCAGCGCATGGAGCTCGGCGAGGCCGACGCGAGCGGGCGGCGGCGCCCGGTCCCGGTGCCCGGCTCGGAGTACGAGATCCCCTGCACCGCCGTCATCGCGGGCATCAGCCAGATCCCCGTGTGGGCCGGCCTCGAGTCGTTCCGCAGCGACAAGGGCTGGATTGACGTGAACGAGGTGCACGAGACCTCCGTCCCCGGCGTCTTCGCCGGCGGCGACGTCACCGTGGGCCTCGGCATCGCGACGCAGGCGATCGGCCTCGGCCGCCAGGCCGCCGAGGCGATCGACCGCAAGTTCCGCAACCTGCCGGCGCCCGAGCCGGACCCGCGCCGGATCATCCGCGCCGACCAGATCGTCGGGCTGCAGCTCAACGAGAAGAAGCCGCGCCAGGAGCGCCGGCAGATCCCGGTGGCCGAGCGCATCGTGGACTTCCGCGAGTGCGACACGACCTACGAGGAGTCCGAGGCGGTCACCGAGAGCAAGCGCTGTCTCTCCTGCGGCCTCTGCTGCGACTGCGACAACTGCTTCATGTACTGCCAGGACAAGGCGGTCGAGCGGCTCGACAAGAGCCTGCCGATCGGCCAGCACTACAAGGTCAACAACGACAAGTGCATCGGCTGCAAGAAGTGCGCGGAAGCGTGCCTCTGCGGCATGATCGACATGAAGTAGTGCCCTTCGGGGCGGGCGTCGAGGGGCGGCGGGGGGCCGGATTCGGCTCCCCGCCGTTTCCTTGCCCGGGCTGGTGCGATGTCAGGGGCGTTCCCGTGCCGGGCCACGTCCCGGCGGCGCCTGTTCCCTTCCGTCTCGCCCTGCGTCCGTCAGTGCGCGAGAGCACTCACCGGCTGCTCGACTGTCAATGCGCCGGCCACACTCAGCCGCCACAGCAGGCGGCCGGCGCATTATGACCGGTCACAGGCGCCCCCGGGCCGTGGCCCTGTTGACGAAACTGCCGGGACTCCAGGGGGTGACAGCGGCGAAGCCGCGCCAGAGGGGGCTCAGCCCCCATGGAAGCGCCCGGCGGCGGCACTGCGCGTCATCGAACATGTCGGGCGCTGCGCCGATGGGCACCTGGGCGTTCGGATCGGAGCGTCCCCGCAGGGGCGAAACCTGTTGTCTGAGCCCAGCAGGGGCGAGCTGCAGGTTTCGAGTGGAGGGCCGGACAGGCCCAGGTCGAGCCCGAAACTCAGCGGCCGCACGGCACCGCCCCGCCCTCGCGCGCACTGGCGCGTGAGGCGCGACGGAAGTGAACAGGCCCGCCGGGCCGGGGCCCGGCCCGACCCGCCACACCGGGTCGGCACGGCAGAGGCCTGCTCCGGAGAACGCCGGCATCAGGTGAATCGCGGTAAGATGGAGCAATGAAGCACTGCCCGTTGTTCATGGATCTGGCGGGGCGAGGGTGCGCCGTCGTCGATGCGAGGACGATCGTGACCGGGGCCGCGGGCGCGCCGACGGCACGCGCCAGCGGGAGGGGGGCGTCATGAGGCGTGGGTGCAGAGCAGGGGTTGGGGCGGTCTTGACGTTCGTGGCGCTCGTGGCGGCGGCCGGCACGGCCGCGGCGCAGAGCCTGCAGTGGGAGCGCACCTGGCG
>DATDCY010000092.1 GCA_036524115.1 bacterium
AGTGCCCCGTGTCCCCCGACACCGTCGGCACCGCCGACCAGTAGTGGCACGCGTCGCACGCCAGATCCCCCGTCGTGTTCCACGCCGCCGACTGTGCCGCGCCCCGGTTGTGGCAGTTGGCCGTCGTGCACGTGCCGCTCGCCGGCCCTCCGAGGGCCACGGCCGCGCCGCGGGAGTAGCCCACGTTCGCCGCCGAAAGGTTCACGCTCTGGTTGATGTGCGTCGCCGCCGTGGCCGACGCGTGGCACTCCGTGCACGGCGCCACCGGGTAGCGCAGGTGCTCGTCGTGGGCGTTCGTCACCATGCCCGCGCCGTCCTGGTGGCAGAGGGTGCAGTTGGCCTGCGCCGAGTCCCACGCGTACGGATTCACGTTCGGCGCGCCCGCCGAGCCGTTGTTGTGACAGGCGTTCGTCCCGCAGGAGCCGAAGGTCCCGCCGCCCGCGGCGACCACCGCGTCCGCCGCCGCGCCGTAGGTGAAGGCCACGCCGCCGGCGCGGAAGTTGACCGTCCCGTTGGCGTGCGTCGTCGCGGTCTGCGCGCTCAGCCCGTGGCAGTCGGTGCAGCCGATGGTCCGCCCGAACAGCGCGCTCGCGGCCAGGTGCGCCGGGTGAGCCTGCGTCGTCATCGACGCCGCTGTCCCGTGGCACTCCGAGCACGAGTTCGTCCCGCCGCCGAGCACCGTCCCCCACGTGTACGCCGAGTCCGCGTTCGCCGCCTGCCCGTTGTTGTGGCAGGTGTTGAGCCCGCAGGTACCGAACGTCGCCCCGACATTGATCCGCCGGTCGCCCGTGTACACCGCATCCGCCGTGATCACCGCGCCGCCGAAGTTGACGGACGCGTTCAGGTGCGTCACCGCCGAACCCGCCGTGTGGCAGTCGCCGCACTGCGCGCCGCCGCCGGTCGTCGTCGTCAGGTGCGCCGGGTGCGAGTAGCTCGCGAGCGCCGCCGTGTCCTCGTGGCAGGCCTGGCACCCCGCGATCGTCGTGCCCCACGAGTACGCGGCCGTCCGCGGGGGCACGAGGCTGCCGGTGAGGTAGCCGGAGGTGTGGCAGATGTTCGTGCCGCACGTCCCCTTCGTCCCCGGGTACGCGAAGCCGGTGTAGTTGACCGTGAACGTCCCGCCGCGGACCGTCGTCGACCCGGCGGTGAAGCTGCCGTTGAGGTGGTTGGCGGAGGGCGGCGTCCCCGGCGAGCCGAACGCGATGGCCTCGTTGTGGCAGTCCGAGCAGATCACGCCGTAGCCGAAGGTGGCGCTGCCGTTGGTGTGCGCCGTGTGCGTCGTCTCCGTCGTCACGTCCGTGTGGCACATCACGCAGGCCGTCGTGTTGTTCGTCGTGTTCCCGTTCCAGGAGAAGTCCACGCCCGGCGTGTTCGTCGTCGTCTTGTTGTTGTGACAGTCCACCGTCGCGCAGGTGCCGCCGGCGGCGATGTCGTAGGCCGCATCCGCGTCGGCCCCGCCGCTCCAGATCCGCTTCGCGAAGCGCGTGGGCGTGCCGCCGACGGTGTTCACAAAGACCTCGGCCGGAAGCGCCGCCGTCGAGCCGTGGTCGTCGTCGTTCGTCACCGCCGCGTGGCAGTACTCGCACATCTGCTTCTGCTGGGTGTCGTTGTACGGCGGAATCAGCGACAGGCGCGCCGCGATCTGCTGGATGTGCAGGGGGTGACGACCGGCATGGTTCGCCTGGTGCGACGTCGAGCCGTCGGGCCAGTAGGTCCCGTTCGTCGCATTGCCATGGCAGTCGCTGCAGCCCGGCGGCCGGAAGCCGCCGCTGTGCGGGTGGCAGGCGACGCAGTCGCCGGGGTTCCCGCCTGCGTCCGGGTGGGGCAGGACCGAGGCGCTCACGCCGTCCCTGAACGACGGGAAGTCCGGGTCCGCGGTCTCGTGGCACTCCTGGCAGACGCCGCTGAAGTTCGGCGTGGCGGTGTTGGTCCAGGCGTACGAGCCGGAGGCCACGCCCGTGAGGTTCGTGAAGACCAGGTCGGTCTGCTCGGTCGGCGCCGCCGGCGGCGGCCCCGCGGGCACGTTGAAGGCGGTCTCGTAGAGCTCGCGCTGGATCATCGCGAGGTTGCCCGTCGCCTGTCCCGTGGCCTGGTCGCCGTGCGGGTCGTGGCAGGAGAGACACTGCGGGGTGAAGCCCCAGGTGTTGACCTGGGGGGTGTACCCGGCGTTGACCATGTCGGTGCTCGAATGGTTGTGCACCGCCCCGACGCTCAGCGTGGGCGAGCCGTCGTGACACTGGCCGGCGTCGCCGCCCCAGGTGCAGCTGAACTGCACGCCGTTGCCGCTGTTGCCGTCCTGGTCGATCAGGCGGAAGGGGTTCGACCCGGGCAGGGTGTTGGACCCGGGGGCGCCGGTCGCGTCGTGATTGACCGCGGAGCTGTGGCAGCCGCTGCACGCGACGCCCTTGACGCCGTGGCCGGCCGCGCCGTACTCGGCGACCGAGCCGGCGGCGTCGACCTTGGACTGCGTCCAGTCGCGCATCGCGAAGTTGTTCACGTCGCCGTCGACGGGGCTGCCGCCGCTCTCGCCGTGGCAGATATCGCAGCTCATCGTGGTCGCGCTCCAGGCGACGCTGTTGCCGCCGTGGCAGTTCGTCGTCGAGCAGGTCCCCGCCGAGTAGGTGAAGGTGTTGAGCGCCCCGTTGGCCGCGTTCGGCGCGGCGTTGTACGTGGCGTTGACGTGGACGACGAAGCCGCCCGGGCTCGCGATCGCGCTGTTGCCGGAGACCGTCGCGCTGTGGCAGGTCAGGCATTCCGTGTACCCCTGCGCCTCGTGCCGCGCGTGCTTGTTCGCCTTCGGCGTGCCCTCGACGGACGTCCCGTCGGCGTACGCGGGGGGCGCGCCGTGGCAGACCGCGCACGTCGCGCCCGAGACGTTCCAGGCCACCGCGGTGTTCGGCGCGATCGTGAACGGCTTGGTGCGGTCGGTGCCCGGGCTGTGGCAGTAGGTGTTGTTGCACGCCCCGAACCCGGAGCCGACGACGGCGTCGCCGAGGTACGCGCTCACCGGCGGCGCGCTCGAGTTCGTGTGCAGCCGCGCGTCGCTCCCGTCGAAGGCGACGTCCGCCGAGTAGTTCACGTGCGCCGGCAGACTCGTGACGCTCGTGCCGTTGGTCGTCGTCGCGTAGTGGCAGAGGTTGCACGCGAGGCTGTACCCGGCCGGCACCTGCGCCGTGTTGCCGGCGTGGACGATGTGCGCGTTGCTGCGCGGCGGCGCGGCGGCCGTCCGCCCGTGGCAGGTGCCGCAGGCGCCGGTCGAGGGGGTGTCCCAGACCGGCGTCGTGTCGCTGCCGCCGTTGGACGCCGGGAACGGGCTGTCCGCGCCGTGGCAGTACAGGCCGATGCAGGTGGCGTAGCGGAAGGTCGCGCCGCCGTCGGTCTGCCCGTACTTGACCACGAGGTCGCTGCCACTCTGCGAGCCGAGGACGCCGCCGGGCTCGCCCGTTGTGCTGCCGGGCGTGAAGGCGATGTCGACGGCGCCGTTGAGGTGCTGCGTGCTCGCCCAGGCCGGGTGGCACTGGGCGCAGGCGAAGTTGTAGCCGCCGTCGGCGATCTCGTCGACGTGCTTCGCGTGGGCGTTCGGCAGGTCGCCGGCGTTGTACGTGGAGTCGTCGGTGTGGCAGGTCGCACACGACGGCGTGTTCTCGTTGCCGCCGTCCCAGCCGACGGTGCCCGCCCCCGGGCCGTACGCCGGCGTCGGCTTCTCGTAGTGGCAGTCCATCCCGGAGCAGGTCTTCGTCCCCTGGTTGTAGGTGCCGTTCGTGTGCACGTCGTTGGCGCCGGCGAGGTCGCTGACCCCGTCGATGCGCTTGTACGTCCCCACGTTGAAGCCGTCGTTGATCAGGTCGACCTGGGTCGCCGGGCTGCCGGTGGTGTTGGTCTCGTGCCCGATGCCGCCCGGGTTCGGGTGGCAGTAGGCGCACATCGCGATCTGGTCCTCCGGGCTGGTCGCCGAGAAGTTCTCCTTGGCGACGAGCAGCGCGATGTGCGCGGTGTGCGAGCCGACCTCCGTGTCGGCGTAGGCGTTCTGCGGCGTCTGGCCGCTGTTGTTGGCGGGGTTTCCGTCCGGCCAGATCTGCCCGGTCGTCTCGTTGCCGTGGCAGCGCGCGCAACTTCCCTGGAAGCTTTCCGAGTGGGAGTGGCACGCCATGCAGGCGCTGCCGGTGCGGCCCTGGAAGTGGTTGCCGTTCACGGCCTCGCCGGGCGGAGTCGTGTCGGGGTGCGCCATGGTGTCGCCGGACCCGCGGTGGCAGGCGTCGCACACGCCGTCGTTCGTCCCCGTCGTCGGGTCGAGGCCGGTCAGGTCGCCGGCGCCCGAGGCAAAACCGCTGACCGCCACGGGGTTCGACGTCCCGCCGAGGTGCCCATCCAGCGTCGGGAGGACCATCGCGACCTTGGGGGTCCCGTGCGGGTCGTGGCAGGCGTCGCACTGGTAGCCGGGGTTCGTGGCGTACGCGGAGGCGCTGTCGCCGTAGGCGGGGAAGGCCTGGGGCGCCAGCCCGTTCGTGTTGTAGTGGTTGTTCACGCCGCCGGAGTGCACCGTCGCCTTGGCGACCGAGTTGTAGAGCGTCGGCGTCCCGCCGGCGTTCGGCAGGGTGACGCCCGTGCCGCCGACCTTGTGGCAGCCGAGGCAGAACTCGCTGTTCGTCGTGGTGTAGGCCAGTGCCGGGCTCTCCGCCGGGATCGTCTCGAGGCGGGTCTGGCCGAGCGCGCCGGTGATGTGCTGCGCGTTCTCGGTGTGGCAGATCTGGCAGGCGTAGCCGGGTCCGCTCTGGCCATGGAGCGTCGCGCTGAACGCGGCACTGTTGCCGTGGCCGTTCGCCGCGTAGAACGAGTCCTTCGCCGGGGCCGCCGTCCCGGTCCCGTCCGCGTACTGCGTCGCCGGGGACGCGGTGTTGTGGCAGAGGAGGCAGTCCGTGATCCGGGTGGCCGTCGGCCAGTTCGTCTTGGCAACCGTGGCGCCGACGCTGCCGCCGACGGTGGCCGTGGAGTGGCAGCGGTTGCAGACGTCCGTCGACGCCAGCGTCGCGACCGTGCCGGGCTGCGCGTAGCCCAGGGCGTAGAACGCGTCGCGACCGTTGCGGTCGAGGCCCTCGAAATCTAGCGCAAAGCTGCCGTTGACGTGGCTGCGCGAGGGGAAGTCCGCGCGGCCCTGGTCCGGCGCCGTCCCGGGCTCATCGCCGCCGGGGCTGCCGCCGTGGCAGTTCTCGCAGGAACCGGTCAGCGTGTACGAGCCGTGACAGATGTTGCAGCGGTTGGCGTGGGTCTGGATCCCGGGCCCCCACGAGGGGTTGCCCGTCTTGCCGGCCATGTGGGTGGCGTGCGCGCCCTGGGTGAGGGGCTGCTTGAAGGTGTCATCGTTCTCGGTGTCGACGTCGTGGCAGTCGCCGCAGGAGCCGGTGGTGTAGCTGTTCCACACCGGGCTCACGTCGATCCCCTGCGTCAGGGCGCCGAAGTCCGCGCCGTGGCAGTACAGGTTCGTGCAGGTCGTGTTCGCCCCCGTGCCGTACTTCACCGCGGTGCTCGTCGGCGTCATGGCCTCGTCGGTTGTGTTGCCGTCGAAGTTCCGGTTCGGGCTGCCCGCGGGGCTCAGGCCGATGGAGCCGTCGACGTGCGCCGTCGTGTAGCCGGTCACGTCGTGGCAGTACGCGCAGGGGTAGTCGAGCCCCTGCCACGCACTCGGCGGCGCGATGCCGCCCACGTGGGTGATGTGGGCATCCGGCAGGTCGCCGTCGGCGAAGTTGGCGGTGGCGTTGCCGTGGACATAGGCCCGCGTCGGGTAGGTCACGGAGTTGACGACGCCGCGGGTGAAGTGGCAGCTCTCGCAGTTCGGCGCGACCGAGTCGCCGCTGTCCCAGCCGCTGGCGTAGGCGGGGATGGACGACGGCGACGGCGTCGGCTTCTCGTAGTGGCAGTCCGAGGCGCTGCAGGTGCGCGCCGTGTTGTTGTAGGCCGCGGCCGTGTGGCCGTCGAGCGTCATCGTCAGGTCCGCCGCCGCGTCGATCCTGCCGAACGTGCCCGCGTTCCCCGCGTAGCTGTCGTTGAGGACGTCGACGCGGTTGACCGGGTTGGTCGGCACGCCGGCGGAGTTGTTGCGGTGCAGCGCGCTCCCCGGGGCCGGGTGACAGTAGGCGCACATGGCCGTCTGGTCGGCCTGGCTCAGCGTGAAGCCCTCGCGCGCCCGCAGCGCCGCGATGTGCGTTTCGTGCGAGCCGGCGTCGTCGTCGAAGTAGTAGCTGCCGCGCGGGGGCGGCGACGGGTTCGCGTCCGGCCAGGGCGGCACGGTGCCGTCCGGCCACGCCGTGCCGGCGACGCGGTTGCCGTGGCAGAGGGCGCAGCCGGCAGGCTGGCCCCACGCGGCCGCCGGGTGGCAGCCGGTCGTCATGTCGCCGCAGGTGCCCCCCGTCCACAAGAAGCCCTGGTCCGTGGAGGCGGTCCCGGCGCGCCAGTAGGGGGCGGTGTCAACCGTCGCCGCCATGCCCGCGTCGGAGCGGACCGGTGAGGACTGTGCCGGCCCCTGGGCGTGGAGGGCGTGGTTCGCGTTGTCGTTCGGGTGGCAGGAGGTGCAGGCCAGCGCGGCGTGCGCTGTCCCGGTGTGCCGCCCGCCCGCCGCCGGCGAGTTCGGCCGCCCGGTCGTCAGCCCCGCCGTGCCGTGGCAGGCGTCGCAGTAGGGCGCCCGGGTGTTGGCGCCGGCGTCGCGGTAGAGCCTGTCGTCCCAGTCGGGGACCCACGTCGTGCCGTTGCCGTGACAGTACGTCGTCGAGCAGGTGCTCGCGCTGGCGTCGAACGTTCCGCCCGCGACAAAGTTTCCGTCGAAGACGACGTTGGTGCTCTTGTCGAGGTTCTCGTGGATGAACGTCGACGTGCCGCCGTCCCAGCGGTTGTTCGGGTGGCAGTTCGTGCAGGCGTAGGCGTAGCCGAGCGTGGGCGCGGACTGGGTGCCGGCGTGCAGCGGGTGCTCGTCGGCCGTCGGGCTCGTCGCCGGCCAGGAGTTGGCGAGATTGCCGTCGGCCGTGCCGTTGTTGTGGCAGTCCGTGCAGGAGTTGGCCGTGGGCACCGTGTTCCAGGTGATCGGGGCGGCGGTGAAGCGCCGACCGCTGTGGCAGCTGACGTTGTCGCAGGTCTTGCTCGCTTCGGTCCAGCCGAAGGTCACGGCGTTCGCCGCGGCGGTCCCGTTGAAGTGCCCGCCGGCCGAGACGTCCTTCGTGCGGTCGACGTGCTGGCCGCTGGAGACGTTGATCGTCGTGCCGTCGGTGGTCGTCGTGTAGTGGCAGTTCTCGCAGCCGACGTTCTTGCCGACGTGCCGGGCGTGGTTGCCGGCCGCGTCGTTCGGGTACCAGCGGCCGACGCCGTCGCCGTTGCCGTCGCCGTGGCAGGCGTCGCACTTGAGGTCGTTGACGAAGTAGTCCGGGGTGTTGAAGCCCGTCATCCAGACCGCCGTGCCGACGGCGCTGGTCGACGAGCCGTTGGAGTGGCAGTAGATCTGGGAGCAGCGGAAGCCGTTGGCGGCGGGGTCCCAGGTGTAGTTGGGGGTGGCCTGCGGGACCGGGTCGGCCGGGTTGAAGGCGGTCGCCGACGGGTTCCAGCTCGGGTCGAACCAGATCGAGCGGTACGTGTTCGGGCTCGAGCGGTGCGTCAGCCCGTTCGTCCCCTGGTAGTGGCACATGCGGCACGAGAAGTTGTAGCCGGGGCTGACGCCGGTCGGGAGGCCGGCGTGGCGCTGGTGGGGCGTGCGGCCCTCGTTGTAGTAGGGGTCCACGAGGTAGTAGTCCGCGACGCCGGTGCCGAGGCTGTTCGGCGGGTAGCCGTGGCACGAGTTGCAGGTGCCGCCCGCGCCGCCGAAGGAGCCGCCGGTGGTCGTGTCATCGTGGTCGTGGCAGCCCGTGCAGGACGACAGCGGCAGCTGGTCCTGCCCGCTGTGGTGGTTGTTCGACATCAGCGTGCTCAGCGGCGTGACGTCCGTCCCGTCCTGCGACTTCACCCCCGCGTGGCAGACGCCGTTGTCGCAGATGCCCGCGGCGCTGACGTGCGGCGCGCTGTTGTCGTTGATGTAGTAGTCGAAGTCCGTCGTGTTGCTGTTGTGCTCGAAGATGGTCAGCTCGGTCGAGCCCGTGGAGCGGTTCGGCAGCTGCTGGGGGATCATCATGATGTTGCTGGTCGCGCCGACGCCCTCGGCGTGCTCGTCGTGGCAGTCGACGCAGCCGACGCTCGAGCCGCCCGGGTTGTGCGCGATCTTCTCGCCGTGGCAGGTGTAGCAGATCGAGCGCTGCGACTTGCCGTAGCTCGAGAGCTGCGGGTCCGGCACCGAGGCGAACATCTTGCCCGCCCGCGTGTCCGTGTACGGCGAGTCGTGTTGCGCGTTGACGGTGTGGCAGTTGCCGCAGCCGAAGTTCAACGTCCTGCCCGTCGAGGAGGTCGGCATCCCGTGGCCGTGCCGCGTGAACGTGTTCTGCCCCGGCCCGTCCCCGGTGTACCCGGCGGCGTCGCCCGGGTAGTGGCAGGCCGACGTGCAGTCCGTGCCGACGTCCAGCGCCGTCTCGAGGGCGCCCGTGCCGTTGACGTGCTCGTGCCCGTCGTTGAAGAGCTTCTGCTTGCTCGAGTAGTGCGTGTCGTGGCAGGAGCGGCACTGGTCGTTGCCGCCGGCGGCCGTCGTCTTCAGCTGGGTGCCGTCGTCCTCGACGATCGGCCCGCTGCCGCCGCTGCCCACCGGGACGCCGTCCGCGTGCGCCGACGTCGCGTTGAGGTGCACGTCGTTCGCCGCGCCGGTCCCCTTCACGCGCGGCGCGGTGTTGCCGTGGCAGACCCGGCAGAGCGGGTCGTACTGGTTCGCCGCTGTCACGCTGCGGAGCATGTAGGGGTTGTACGCGTAGGCCGCCCGCCCGTGCTCCGGGTACTTGTTCCCGAACTCCGCGCTCAGCCCCGAGGTCGCCGGGTTGCCGTCCGTGCTCTCGTCCACCCCCGGGGTGCTGACGTCGTCGCGCCCGTCGCCCAATCCCTCGACGTCGTGGCAGTCGACGCAGTCCAGCTCGTTCTGGTACGAGGTGCCCCACGTGCTCGTGTACTCGTGGCTGGTGTCGACGCCGGTGGCGAAGTTCTTTCCGACGGGGTGCATCGAGGCCTTCCCGGAGAAGTGGCCGAGGACGGCCTTCATGCTGTTGCGCGTGCCGATGTTGTGGCAGTAGGTGCAGCCGAACTGCGCCGGGACGGTCGGGGTCACCGGGTTGTAGGCCACCTTCATGTCGATCACCGTGCGCGAGGTGCGGTTGATGAAGCTCGTGTTCGGCTCGCCTTCCTCGGCGTCCAGCGTGTGGCAGGAGTAGCAGCCGAGCCCCTCCTGGACGTAGTGGAGGGCGGCCGCCGGGCGCACCTCTCCCGCGAGCAGCCACGCGAGCGCCATGACCGCCGGCAGCCAGGGCATCGCGGTTTGGGCGATGCGGCGGTATCTGCCGCCCTCGTGCTGCCGGTCTTCGCGCCTCATGAAACCCTCCCCTTCAGCGTGAAACCAATCGCCGGCTGCCCCCCCGACCCCACGGTGGGGACAACCTCGATCGAATACCTATACGGCCGTCGGCCGCTTCCCGTTACCTCGGATCAAACGCCCCCTAGTTGTGGCACCGCTTGCACAACGTCTCGCTCCGCTCGTCCCGGAGCATCGAATTGTTGGGATACGAACCGTCCACCGTGCTCGTGCCGTGCGGGTTGTGGCAGGAAATGCACACCGCGTAGTCGAAGTTGGTCACCCCATCCGCCGGCCAGTCCGGAGCGTTTGTGGACAGGTGCACGTCGATCGGGAAGACGACACCCTGGCCGTTCAGGACGGAGCCCTGCTTGCCGAAGCGCACCACCCCCGGCGCCGGGATCACATCGTCCTGGTTGTGGCGGTGCCGGCCCTTCGAGGAGTGGCACTGGTACGCGCAGCCGTTGTCGAGCGTGAGCTGCACGTTCCAGTCCGGCGTGGAGGTCCCGATGTAGGTCGCGTTCAGGTGCGCCGTGTTCACGTTCTTGTTCTGCTTCAATTCCACGGAGTTGAGCGTGCCATCGAGGTGCGTCCCGGTGGGGATGGCGATGTTGTGGCAGTCCGTGCACTCCGCGTTCATCGACAGCATCGGCTGGCCCACGCTGTCAACCGGCGTGTTCCGCGCCGTCCCGTTCGCGCCGTGGCCGTTCACGTTGAAGCCGTACAGCCCGTCGTCGTAGGGCTTCGGGTCCATGCCGTCGCCATCGGGCTTGACGCCGTCGCCCATCACGTTGGGAGCGGCGGCCTTGGGGCCGGTGCCGTCGGGATCGTAGCCGACGCCGGTCCAGGTGCCGTCCCAGTCGCCGTCGCCGTTGTGACACCCCTCGCACCCCGTCGGCGCGAAGGCCGACCGGTGCCGGTGGCAGTAGGAGCAGTCGCCGGGGTTCCCGCCCTGGGTCGGGTGCGTCGCCGTCGAGATCCCGGCGAAGCCGTGCTTGAACGAGGTGAAGTCCGGATCGTTCTGCCGGTGGCACTGCTGGCAGAGGCTGGTCTGCGGCGAGCTCAGGTTGGCGTAGCTGTTCCCGGTGTCGTCCGCGCCGGTCGAGTCGTCCGTGAAGACCAGGTTCGACTTCTCGGGCGGCCAGACCGCCGGCACCCAGTTGGGCCCCGAGCCCTCGACCAGTTCGCGCGAGACCATGTGCAGGTTCGCGTCGTCCCCGTGCGGGTCGTGGCAGTCTGCGCACTTGGGCGTGAAGCTCCAGGAATCCACCTGCGGGGTGTAGCCGGACGCGCTCATCTCCGCGCCCGTGTGGTCCTTGACCAGGCTCACCGGCCGCGCGCTGTGGCAGCCGATGCCGGTGTTCGAGCAGGTGAAGCTCCCCGGCCCGGTGCCGCCGTTCGCGGCGAGGCGGAACGGGTTCGCCCCCGAGAGGTTCGCCGTCGTGTCGTGGCCGACGGTGCTGGCGTGGCACCCGGCGCACGCCACCGACTTGGCCCCGTGCCCCCGCGTCTCCCACTCACCGCCCACGGCGTTGCTGATCTTGGACTGGCTGGAGCCGTCCCAGTGGAACTCGTTCACGTCCGACGCGGCCCTGGCCCCCGCAACCTGCGCGTGGCAGTCGCCGCAGGCGATCGGCCCGGCCAGGCCCCACGAGACGCCGCTGGCCCCGCCGTGGCAGTTGATACTGTTGCAGCTGCCCGCGGCGGGGGCGAACTGCCACAGCGTCGAGGCCGCGCCGCTGGGGGCAACGTCATAGGTGCGGTTGACGTGGTTCGCGATCGCCACGACGCTCGTATTGTCGTGCACCGTCAGCCAGTGACAGACGGCGCAGCCGTAGCCATTGGTGTTCGGCGTGGCGGCGGGGTCGCCGGTCCCGGTGTGGATCGGGTGCTTGTTCGCCTTGGGCGTGCCGTTTGGGGAGATCCCGTTGTTTGGGTAGGGCGGGGCGGGGTCGTCAGTCCCGTTGCCATGGCAGTTCCAGCAGCCGCCGCCGGTCTGGTCCCACGCGAGTTGCACCGCGGGAGCGGCGCTGCCGCCCGGGGCGCTGTCGTAGGGGGCCGTCCGGTCCGCGCCGTTGCTGTGGCAGTAGGTCGCGGCGCACGCGCCGAACCCCGTGCCGGTCGTGGTGTCGCCGTCGTAGGAGCTGTTCACATGGACCCGCGGGTCGATGGCGCCGTTGAAGAAGATCTCCGAGGACCTGCTCACGTGCAGCGCGACGCTCTGGATCGTCGTGCCGTCCTGCGTCGTCCCGTAGTGGCAGACGGCGCAGCCGATCGCGTACCCGGCTCCGTTGCCGGCGTGCTTCGCGTGCGCCTGGGCACCGGGCGGCGCCGCCGCGGTGTAGCGGTGGCAGGTGCCGCAGTTGGCGGTCGCCGCATTGCCCCAGGCCGGCGTGGTGTTGGTCCCCTGGTCGGCCGCGGGGAAGCGGCCGGTGTCATCGCCGTGGCAGTAGAGATTGCTGCAGGTCTGCGCCCCCTCGTCGTAAGAGGGCGAGTCCTGAGTCCGGTCCGCCGGGTTCGTCGCGGCCGGGTTCCAGGTGCCGTTGAAGCGGACCTGCACCATCGCCTGGGTGACGCCCGACCAGGCGTCGCCCGCGTTGAGCTCGCGGTCGTTGTGGCTGCTCTGGTAGTGGCAGAACGAGCAGTTGAAGATGGCGCCGTAGTTGGGGACCGGCGCGGTCTCGCCATTGGGCACGCCCACGTGCTGGTCGTGCGAGGCGCTGAGGCGGTGCGTCGCCGGCGCGCTTTGCTCGCGGTACGTCGGCAGCGCCCCGAGGTTGTCCTTGCCCGGATAGGTGTGGCAGGCGTTGCAGTCCACCGGCATGAAGCCGTCGATCGTGTCGATGTTCGTGGTGTTGCGCGGGTAGTCCTGGTTGTGGGTGTGGCAGGTCGAGCAGTTGGTGCCGCGCTCGTCGTTGGTGTAGGCCATGTTCCAGTCGTCGTGCGAGCCGTTCGCGGCGTTGGTGTACGTCATGGAGTACCCGGGGTTGTTCGAGTTCCTGTGGCACACGACGCAGAGGGCGGTGCCCTCCGGCGCCACGCCGTCGCTGAAGGAGAACGGCCCCGTGAGCGCCTCGAATCGCACGCCGCTGGCGACGGTGTCCGTCCCGGGGTCGGAAGGCGTGTTCACGACGATGTTCGGCGAGATCATCTGGATGTTATAGCCGGCGCCGTTGTACGTCATCCCGTGGGGCTCGTGGCACTGCTCGCACTGCAGCGCGAACGCCCCGGGCTCGATGAACGAATGGTTGTTGTTGCCGTGGGAATTGACCGCGCGGTTGCGCTCAACCTGCGCCGAGGGGGGCGTGGTCTTCGCCGTCGCGTGGCAGGCCCGGCAGACCTCGCGGACCGTGCCCGGGCTCTGCCCGTTGACGATGATCGCGATGCGGTTCCCGGGACGCAGGCCCGTGTCGTTGGAGCCGTTGATGTGCGGGGCGCTCGCGTCGTGGCACTCGGTGCAGAGCAGCGCCGCCGCGGGGTTCGTCGCCAGCGCGTAGGCGCCGTCGGCCGCGGAGCGGTTGTGCCCGCGCACCTCGGCGCCGTAGTTGAGGTCGTCGCCGAGCAGGTCGGGCGCCTTGAGCCCGGTGCCGTTCGGGTAGGTCGTGGCGCCGGTCAACGCCGGGTTGTGGCAGGTCACGCACGGGAGCTTGAAGGCCTGATCGACCCAGTTGATCTTGGCCAGCGCCGCGCCCGCGCCGGTGAGCACCGCCGGCCCCGCGACGTTGGCGGTCACCTCCAGCGTCGAGTGACAGTAGCTGCAGCGGTCGGTCTCGGCGGCGGTCGGGGTCGTCACGGCCTGCGTGCCGAGCAGCGAGAAGGCCGGGGACGCGGCGATGTTCCTGAACTCGGCCGAGCCGTCCACGTGTGTCGCGGTCGTGCGCTGGTAGTCGGTGTGGCAGCCGGTGGTCGCCGTGCCCAGGCAGGAGGTCTGCGGCGTGCCCGGGGGCTGCGCGAAGTGCGGCCCCCACGTGTCGTTGAGGTGCACGGGGTGGTTGCCCGTGGCGAAGACGTCGAGGCCGCCCGGGTTCACGGCATCGGAGCCGTTGGCGTCGTGGCAGGAGCCGCAGTAGACGCCCGCGGAATTGTCCCACGCCGGCGTGACGTTCCCGCCGTCCCAGCCCCCCGGCGGCGGCCCGGGGTTGTCGCCGCCGTGACAGTAGAGCAGGCTGCAGGTGGCGTTGTAGGTGCCGTCCTTGTAGGCGAACGCGGTGCCCTTGGCGTAGGCGCCGTTGCCGTCGCCACGCTTCGCCTCGAGCGAGGCCGCGTTGGTCCAGACCATGTCGATCTTGCCGTTGCCGTGGCCCGGGGCGCCGGTGTTGTTCGCGTGGCACTCGTAGCATTGATAGGACTTGCCGGCGGGCACGTTGGTCCCGTTCACGTGCGTGGCGTGGGCGTTCGTGTAGGTCCCGGCGGCGTGGCAGTTGATGTTCGAGCAGGTGGCGTTGCCCTGCCAGTTGTTGCCGGCGTCATACCACGGCAGCGGGTTGCTGTTCCAGGAGGATGGCGTCCGCGTCTGGTTGTGGCAGACGAGATTGGCGCAGGTGCCGTCGTTCGCGCCGGCGAAGCTATAGCCCCCGCCGCTCGGGTCGGCCGAGTAGTTCGCGTGCCCGAACGGGCCGGGCCCCGTCGTGAACTTGAAGAAGTCGCGCCCCCCGCCGGTGCCCTGCTTGACATCGACTCTCCCCGTCGGGGAGTTGTCGAGGTTGGTGTTGTTGAAGTGGGGATTGGGGTCCGCGCCCGATGCTCCTCCGGGATCAAAGTGGCAGAAGCTGCAGACCACGAGCTGCTTCTCGTAGGAGGACAAGGCGGTGTTCGTCACGAGCTGGGCGGCGGTCTCCCCGAAGACTTGCTGACCTATCGCCTCGATGTGGTTGAGGTGGGCGCCCGGCTGGTCGTTTGCATAATCGTAATCCGGCACCTTGGAGCTGGCCCCCGAAGGCCAGTATTGCCCCGCGAACGCGCCGGAGGGAGGCGTGTCGAGAGGCGCGACGCCATGGCAGGCAAAGCACGAGAGCGGGCCGAAGGCGTCGGGAGCCTTGTTCGGGTGCGTATCCAGCGTGCCGTGTTTGTGACAGATCCGACACTCCGTCCCGACGACCAAGTGTCCCGTTCCTTGGGGGACACTGGTACTTCTCATGCTGTGGGGTTGCGAAAGACTGACATGGCAGACGACGCAGAGGCTGTCGGGTGGCGAGAGCCCATCGTTGTTGCCGTCATCCCAGGAGTCGTCCGCCCGCGGGTCCGGAAAGACTGACGACGGATTTCCGGAGGACTTGGTAATCACCGCCAAGTCATTCGTGTCGATGTTCGTAGTGCTGTCGGTTGCGTCGGAGTCCACACGCGCGGCCTCGGGCCCCATCGCGCCACCGTCAGGGAGGCCGTTGCCGTTGACGTCAACCCATTTGCCGATCATGTGCAGGTTACGGGGATTCGGATTCACCCCGTTCCAGTTCGCCCCGTGAGGCTCGTGACATTGGCGGCAGTTGCGGACAAACTGGTCTGGTTCCTTTGGCGGCCGGTAGCCGTCTCCGTCGGAGTTCCCGTGCGCCACTACTCGGCCGTCCGGAGAGGCGACGTCCGGCCCGCTAACGACCTGATGACACGCGAGGCAGGTCTTGTCGGCGTCGTCCGCGATCCCCGGCTGGCCGTTGACCGTGTCCCGCAGGCGCTTGCTCGTGCCGCCGTAGTGCGTCTTGGTCGGCGTGTTCGGCGCCGGCAGCGCGTTGGTGGAGTACGTCGCGTCGTGGCAGACGGCGCACCCCTTGTTCGCCGCGGGGAGGCCCGTCCGCGTGGCCTCGCCGACCAGGTCCTTCTCGTAGTTGCCGGCGGCCAGGCCGTGCCCGTTGACGTCGGCGCCCCAAGTCCCCGTATCCCACGTCCCCGACGCGCCGTTGTTGTCGCCGAGCACGTTCGGGGCGTACGGCCCCGTGCCGATGCGCGCGGGCGTGCCGTCGTGGCACCACTTGCAGATCGCCGCCCCGTCGCCGACGAAGTCGCCTTTCGTCGGGCCGGTCGCGTCGTCCACCATGTCGTCGTCCCAGTTCAGGAAGGCCGACCCCGTGTTCTGCGGCGGGTTCCCGTGGCAGGTGAGGTTGTAGCAGCGTCCGCCAACCGCGCCGTCCTTCCCGCCCTTGGCCGTGAAGGCGTAGCCGCTCGGGACCGCGATCGAGCTGCCGGCGCCCGCGTAGCCGCTGCCGGCGCCCCAGTAGGCGGTCTGGCCGATGATGTCCACGTTCTGCTGGGCGACGACCGTGGCGCCCCGGTTGGCGGCATCGTCCCAGGCGTGCCAGGTGGTCGTGGTGCGGCCGGGGTTGGGGCCGTGGCAGACCTCGCACTTGAAGATGTCCGCGCCGAGGGCATCCAGGTGGCGGCGGTGCGCGCCGGCGCCGCCCTCGTAGGACTGTCCCTGCGGGTTGTTGAGTCGGTCGAAGGGGGTCGCCACCAGCGGCGGGTACGCATGACACTGGTCGCAGCCCGCGGGCCGGTTGTGGGGGTGGCAGTCGGTGCAGGCGGTCGCGGCGTCGGAACTGGAGTACACGTGCTCCGGGACGCCGTCGGTCGGCTTGGGGACCTGCACGCTGTAGAAGGTCTGCTGGGCGCCCTGGTTCGAATTCCCGTGGCAGGACTCGCACATGGAGCGCCCGTTGCCCGCGCTCGTCCCCATGTCGGCGCCCGAGCGGGTGTTCTTGCTGGACTTCGCCCCGTCGACGAGCGTGACCGCGGTGCCGTCGCCGGAGACCGTGCGGAAGAAAGCCATGTTTGTCCCCGTGACCTTGCCGTGCGGGTCGTGGCAGAGCGCGCAGGCGATCTTGTCGCCGCGCTTGCGCCGGTCCGGGGAGTCCGACGGCTCGGTCTTCCAATAGTGGCCGCCGGTCGGCGAGCCGTCCGTCGGCGGCGAGGGCGGCACGGCGGACGCGCCCGTCGGCAGGGTGCCATCGGCCTCCTCGTAGTAGCCGATCAGCGGGACGCCGCCGAGGGTCCCCCCGAGCGCGATGTCCTGCGGCGCCTTGTTGATGCTCCAGGTCTCGGCGGGCGGGTCCCGGTCCGCGACGGACACGCCGTCGTCGTGGCAGTCGTAGCACTGGAGGCTGGCGCCGGGCACGTAGTTGGGATCCGATGTCTGGTTGTAGAAGCCCGCCTCGTCCGCGAGGCTCCGGCTCCAGAGCCGGGCGCCGCCGGCGACGTGCGGGACGTGGCAGGGGCCGCAGGGCCCGCGGCCCATGAGCGGGACCCCGGTCGTGGCGAAATCATGCTTCGACCCGATGACGGCGGCGCCTGCTGTCCCGGGCGCGACCGCTAACGGAAAAAGCAACAGGAGGGCGACAGCGATCGCCCCCCAGCGCACGCTCGTGTTGCTGGCTCTCCCCATCATGTCCCCAAGGTGACGGATTGTAGCACGGACGCCCCCACCGTCCTAAGGGAATATTCGCTGCCTGATGGCCCCCATCGATTCCCCTTCGGTGAAGGCCTCTTGCAGCTCCAGCCGGACCTTTCCCTCCGTGCTCCCCGCCTCGAGCGCCTGAGCCACGTCCGGGATCAGCTCGTCCCGGTCGTGGACGGGGGCCCCCTCGAGGACGATGTCGTTGAGGATGGATCTCGCGCGATTCAGCATGAGCGCCCGCCGCTCGGCCACCTCGACGATCCGGTCGGGGTCGATGCGCTTGGACACCCCCTCGCCGACCTTCGCCGCGAAGCTCTCCACCGGCAGCCCTTCGAGCGCCAACTGCGCGGCAAGACTGAAAATTCTCAGCGACTGCTCCTCGGCGAACCGTCCGCGGCGGCACAGGTCCTGCAGGTCGCGGATGTCCCGCCCGTCGACGCCCGCACGGTCAGCCGCCTCGATGGCCCGCTCCAGCCGGTCGTCCTCGTCGCCGCGGGCATCCCGCGCGGCCGGCCTCCCGGACCTCCCGGAGCCGCGTCCGCGCGCCTCGCCCGCCGCCGCCGCTGCCGCGGGCTGACCCGCGGCCAGGGCGGCGGCGAGCACCAGCGCCCCCCCCCAGACCAATCGCACGCTGCGCATTGTCGTCGAAGTCTCCTAACCATCCACGATGATTACGGAATTCCTGCCGCCGAAACCGTCGTTCACGTACTGCCGCGCCGCGGGGTCCACCTCCCATGTGGTGCCGTCGACGACGAAGCTGTACTGGTACACGCCGGGGGGCAGTCGCAGCCTCGCGCCCCAGCGTCCCTCATGCGACGAGCGCACAAGGAGGTTGCGCCGGATGTCCCACCCGTTGAAGTCCCCGACGATCGCCACGCTGGTCGCCGCCGGCGCCTGGAACGAGACTTCGAGCTCCCGCTCCGCGCTCCGGCTCTTGAGCCAGTAGTGGCCGCGCATGAGGAAGCCGACGGCGAGCAGAAGCGCAAGCAGCGCCGGGACCGCCCCGTACCGCGCCAGCCGCGCCGCCGGCGACGGCCGGTACGCCTCGGCCGGAAGCGCGCTGAGGATGGCGCTCGAGAGGCTGGCCGGCGCGTCGACGTCGTCCTCGTGCCCCTCGAACCGCTCCTCCAGGCGGGCGATGCCGGCCAGCGTCCCCCGGCAGGGGGCGCAGGCGCGCAAATGGCGCTCCAGCACCTCCTGCTGGCTCGGAAGGAGGACACCGTCGAGGTGATCCTGGAGCATCAGCTCCACGTCACGGCAGGTCAGCATGTGTGCATCATCTCAAGCAATTCCAGTAGTTGTCGTTTTCTTAGTACTCTTGCAGACATAAAAGGTTACGGGTCCTCCAGCCCCGGCCCCTCCCCCTCGCCCCCGATCTCGTGCCAGTGCTCGAGCAGGGCCTTCTTCGCGCGGAAGATGCGGATCTTCACCGTGCTGACCGGCAGGCTGAGCGCCTCGCCGATCTCCTGGTAGGAAAGGCCCTGGAAGTAGTGCAGCAGGAGGACGGTGCGCGCCGCCGTCGGCAACTCCTGCAACGCCTCGAGAAGCTTGAAGTTTTCCTCCTTGCGGAGCACCTGACTCTGCTGGTCCGGATGGATCCCCTCCTCGGCCTCCTTGAGATCGACCGCGCCGATGGCCTCATCGAGCGGGACCTCGCGCCCGGCCTTGTGCTTCTTGAGCTCGTCGATGCAGAGATTCTTCGCGACGGCGTACAGCCACGTGGAGAACTTGCGCTTCGTGTCGTAGCTCTTGAGGAACTGGTAGCAGCGCAGGAAGGTCTCCTGCGTCAGTTCCTGGGCCAGGTCGTAGTTGCCGTAGAAGCGGTAGATGAAGTTGAAGATGGGCTTCTGATAGCGCTCGAGCAGGACGCCGAACAGCTCCCGCTTGCCGCGGAGGACCTGGCGGACGACCTCGGCATCGTCGAGCGCCTTCACGTCCATGGGCGCTAGCCTAATCTCTTTCGACCGCTCGGGGAAGCAGCGGGTCCCGCCTACAGAGACGGGCGTTCCACGGCGAGGAACTGCGCGAGTTCCTCGACCTGCGCGGGGCCGGGCCGCAGCGGGGCCGGCATGTTCTGCACCATCCGCTCGACGGTGGCCCGCCACTGCTCGAGGCTCTTGTTGCGCGTCAGCGGCCGGTTGGAGGTGTGGCAGGAACTGCACTTGGCGATGAGCAGCATCCTCCCGGAGAGGTACTGCACGACGGCCTCCTGCTGCGCGAGGTCGAGCTGCGCCCCTCTCGCGACCATGTCGGCGACGACATCCCGCCAGGCCGGCTGCCTGCGGTAGCCGGCCGCCGCCTCGTCGGCCGTCTGGTGGCAGCGCAGACACTGGGACAGGAAGGCGTCCCTCCCCTTCTTCAGGATCTCCATCCGCTCCCCGTCGCCCGCGGCGGCGCCCGCGGCAAGGCCGGCGACGAGCAGCGCGGCACCGGCGGCGGCGCGGGCTCGCGATGCGTTCATGGCCTCCTCCTTTCTCCTCGTTGACTGCTCCCGGGCGTTCTCCCGGCCCCTAGTACTTGCTCGCGTCGTGGCAGAGGTGACAGGTGAGCGTGAAGTCGATCTTCGGCTGGATCGCCATCGGGTCCGTGTTGGTGCCGCGCGCCTCCTCCAGGATGTAGACGCCGCCGGCGGTCGCCGCGCCGTGCGAGCGATGGCAGGAGTCGCAGTTGATGCGGCTGGCGGACGTCGCCGAGGCGGGCGGCTGCACCGGCAGGCCGAGCTTGAGCACGTCGGCGTCCATGAGCGGGTGGGTGTGCCCCTTCGCGCCGGAGCCCGTCCCCGGGCGCACCCCGTGGCACCCCGTGCAGAGGTACTTCGTCTCCTCGTTCTGCACCCAGTCGATGCGGTTGCCGACCCGCGCCAGCAGGTGGGGCTGGTCCTCCTCGTCCCCGGAGGTCAGCGCGCCCCGCGCGAAGCTGTGGCACGAGAGGCAGACGATGTCCTTGCCAGCGGTGCCCCCGTACGTCGACGGAAGGTAGGACTCGGGCCAGGGGTCGGTGCGCTCCGGCGGGTCCTGGTCGTTGTACGTGTCGAGCCGCGCGGGGTCGCCCCGGAAGTGGGAGGCCATGTAGCCGTCGCGCACCTTCGTCGGATCGCAGGTGGGGTTGTCCGCGGGGTGACACCCGAGACAGAGCAGGTCGCCGGCCCGGCTCTCGCGCAGCAGCGGGATGAAGGCGCGCTCGTCCTCGGCGCCCAGCCCGGCGTTGTGGGCGCGGTGGCAGCGCGCACAGTCGAACTGCGCCGGCTCCTGCCCGACGCCCCTCGTCTGGTCCGGGCAGCGGCCGGGGTCCCCGCCGACCGCATGGTGCCCCTCGGGGACCTGGGCGTGGCACTCCTCGCAGAAGGTGGCAGCGCGCTCCGCCGGGCGCAGCAGCAGCGTGCCCGGCCCCGCGGCGTGGGCCGTGTGACAGGTGGTGCACAGCAGCCGGGGCGGCTGGTCCCCGCCCACGGGCCAGCGCTCGGGCACCTCGGCCTCGACGATCCGGCCCTCGCCGTTGGCGCGGTCATCGTCACAGGGGTGGTACGTCCGGCCCGTGCGCGTCCCGCCCGGGTTGGGCTTTGCCGCGGAGTCGATCTGCGCGTCACCGCGCTCGCCCGCGTGGCAGCCCTCGCAGAACAGGTCGGCAACGGCGCCGACCGGATCCACCGTGAGCAGCCCCCGGCGCGGCGGGCCCTGGCCGTCGCCGTGCACGACGTGGCAGGTGACGCACAGCACCTGCCCGGCCGCGCCCTGGCTGAGGTGCCCGCCGAGCTGCCAGTGCACGCCCGCCGTCCCCTTGCCCTGCCGCGCCGGGTAGGGCGTCGGAAACGGCGTGAGGAACGGCGCCGAGACGGTCAACGGCGCTTCCCTGCGCCCGCCGCCGAGCGCCTCCACCAGCACCGGGTGGTTGCCGCTGACGTTCTCCTTGCCGCGGCCAAGCTCGTACTGCGCCGCATGGCAGCGCGCGCAGATCTCCGCGATGTCCTGCCGCAGGAACGGTCGATGTCCGTTGTCGTGGGGGTCGTGGCAGGCGACGCACTCGAGGCGCTCGCCCTCTCCCGCGCCGGCGACGGCCTCGCCCTCGCGCCGCGCCGCGGCGGCGCCGAGGTCGGCCCCGTGCGCGAGCGGGTGAAACGCTGTCAGGCTCGCGTCGACGTCCGGACTGACGATCGTCGTCCCGTCGTGGCAGGAGAAGCACATCGCGCTCGACGGTCCCCACTGCCGCGCGAGGACGGGCGGGAGCTCCGCGAGGAGCCCCTTGTCGACGACCGAGGCGGGCAGGTGGCACCGCAGGCAGCGCTCGCGCGCCGCGCCCGCCTTCGGCGCGTCGTATCCCTGCGCGATGATGTCATGGGGCGAGCCGTCCACCGCGGCGCGCGCGGTCGTGGCGCCCAGGAGCGCCAGCGCGAGCAGGGCGAGGCAGCCCTCAGCGCGGCCCATCGATGATCTCCCGGATCTGCAGCCGCGCCGAGAGCCGCTCGGCGATCGCGACGAGGCGGCCTCGCCCGAGCGCCACCCCGTTCGGGGAGCCCAGGTCGAGGGGCACGCCATCCTCGTCGGCGAGCACCGCCACGAACCGGCCCGCGGCGTCGAAGACCTGCACCGTGTTCAGCCACGAGTCCGCGACGTAGACCTCGCCCGAGCGGTCCACGGCGACGCCCTTGGGCCGCCCCATGCCGCCGGGCCCGCGCACGTAGCGGCCGAAGTGGCGCGCGAACTGCCCCGCGGGCGAGAAGACCTGGACCCGGGCGTTGAAGGCCTCGGCGACGTAGAGGTTCCCTGCGGCGTCGAGGTCGCAGAAGGTGGGGGCGGAGAGGTCCCCCTCCTTCGCGCCGAGGGCCCCGAAGAACCTCGGCTGCCCGACGCGGTCGAGCGCGCCGACGCGGTTGTTGAGGTTGTCGAGCACGAAGAGCCTGCCCCCGGCCCCGACCGCGACGTCGCTGATGCCGGTGGCGACCCCGATCTCCGGCGGCGGGATGTCGATCCGGCGCAGCAGCTCGCCGCCGGGCGCGAAGACGTACACCGCCGAGCGGCCCGCGTCTGCAACGTAGAGGTGCTCCTCGCCGTCGCAGGCCACGCCGATGGCGTTGCGCAACAGCTTCCCGTCGGGCCCCGCGCCCGCCCCCACCGAGCGCAGGTAGCCCCCGGCCGCGCTGAAGACGAGCACGCGCCCGAGGCCCGAGTCCGCCAGGTAGACGTTGCCGGTGACCGGCCCCACCGCGACGTCCGCGGGGCGCAGGAGGGGAACGTCGGCGGCGGCGATCACCGCCACGGCGCGCGTCCGGCGCACGCGCCACGTCTCCTCCGCCCGGCGCTCCGCCGCCGGCGGCGCCGGCGCGAAGAGGAGCTCGAGCGGCGCCGAGAACGCCGTCTCCCGGAACGAGGAATCCAGCGCCGTGAGCGCGTACGCGTATCGCCGGCCCGCCTCGACGGCGTTGTCCTGGTAACTCGTGCCCTTCGACGAGGCCAGCAGCTGGAACTGCCCCACGGGCAGCTCCCGGCGGTAGAGGTTATAGGCGAGGACGTCCTCGCCCTCGCGCGCGGACCACTTGAGCCCGATCCCCGCCGGGAGGACGAGGTGCCCTTCCCAGTCCGGCGGCTCAGGCGACCGGCGCGTCACCGGCGCGATGCGGAAGCCCATCTCCGTGGAGGGGCGTCCCTCGCGCCCGTCCCTGCCGACGCCGGCGAGCCGGTAGGCGTACGCCACCCCGGGCTGCACAGTGGCGTCGAGATAGGAGTTCTCGCGCGACTCCCCCACGGGGGCGAACCCCGCCGCGGCCTCGCTCTGCCGGCGGTACACGCGCACGGCGGCGAAGGCGGGGTTGCGGATCCACGTCAGGCGAGCCCGGCCGCGGTCCTCCGCAGCGCCGACCCACTGCGGCGGCGGGACCTGGCCGGAGGGCTCAGCCCCCGGCAGCGGCTGCCCCGCCGTCAGGACGAGGAGCCCCGCGACGGCCGCAACGCGCTTCCAGGGCATGGCGGCCCATGATGACACAAGCCTTTCCCCGCCGACAAGGTGCGGCGGCGTGCGCTATACTGTCATCGAGGCGGCGACGCCGCGGGGGCGCCGCCGCACGGGACCGGACAACCCCGAAACGAAGGAGCGGATCGTGACCAGACTGGCTGCCCGCACCGTTCTCGCCTCGTTGCTCGTCCTCGCTCTCGCCGTGCTCTTCCTCGCGCCCGGCGTGCAGGCCACGATCGTGCCGATGCGCGCGGGAACGGTCGTCTCGACCACCCGCTCCGGCATCTTCACGTACATCAAGGCCGTCGACGCGGAGGGCAAGACCTTCTGGGTCCTCACCTCGCTCTGCACGGTCGGCGAGGGGGGCAAGATCGAGGTCCTCTCGGGAACGCGGCACGACAAGGTCAAGTCCGAGCACCTCGGCATGGTCCTCGAGGACCTGTACGCCGCGCAATTGCTCAAGATCGGGGACCTCGAGGTCGAGGGACTCGGCGCGCACGCCCTGCCCGAGGGCTGCGTCACGCTGAGGTAGCGCGTTGCGCCGGTCAGGTCCCGTACGGGGCGCCCGAGGACTCCTCGCCGCGGCGCTCGCCGCGGCGCTGCTGCTGCCCGCCGCCGCCCGCGCCGAGCCCACGCCACAGGAGCAGGAGATCATCGCCGCACTGCGCGAGAACCTGGTCAACGGGTACCACGAGGGCGACGCCGCGAAGATCCTCGCCCTCTACCACGAGGAGGCGCAGATCGCAACGTTCACCCGCGGCGTCGTCGGCAAGGAGACGTTTGCGTCCCTGGTGCGGGAGTCGCTGGCCGCCGGCGGCGCCGTCGAGGCCGCGCTCGAGATCGGCGCCTTCTCCTTCGACGGAGAGGCGGCGCAGGTGCCGCTGCGGCTGATCCTCACAAAAACCGACGCGGCGGGGAAGCGCAAGGTCACCGCGGACCGGCTCTACTGCCGCCTGCGCAAGGAGGGCACCTGGAGGATCGTCCTGCAGACCTACCGTGGCGACTACACGCTGCCGCCGTTGTCCCCGACCCCGGGGATGGGAATGGGCCATTAGCGCGGGACAGGGGCGGGGCCTAGAGCCGGCGGCGGATCTTCTTCAGGTTCTCGGCGAGCCACTCCGGGGCCTTGTCCGCGTGGCAGCGCGCGCAGGTCTGCTCCAGCGGCTGCGGCTGCGGGTACTTGACGGGCTTGAAGTTCCACCCGTGCAGCGGCCGCTTGGAGAGGCGCTCGTCTCCCGCGTCGTGGCACTCGGTGCAGCCGGGCGTCGGCTGCGAGAAGTCGAACTTGTGGTCGTGGACGGAGTAGCGCGTGCCGGCGGCGGTCGTCGCCGTCTGGTGGCAGTCCTCGCAGCTGGCGGTGCCGGGCTTGTGCTTGGCGTGCTTCTCGAGCTCGACGTCGTAGCGGTAGTGGCAGGTCGAGCAGTAGCCTTCCCGCGAGTAGTAGCCTTCCTCCGCATCCTGCGGGGCCGCGACCCCTCAGACCCCGCACGCTCGCATCTTGGAGTAGAACTCCGCCTGGTAGAACATGAACATGCGGTGGCGGTCCTCGTACGTCGCGTTCCCCTTGTACCACTTCTTCGAGCCGGGCTTCGGCAGGAAGAAGTCCGTGTAGTACTTCTCGATCGGCTGGCCAGGCTGGAACCCCGCGGCGAACGGGAAGACGCCGTCGCCCATGTCGTTGCCGTCGGTGTGGCAGGACTCGCAGATGTTGTCCGCGAGGCGCTTGGGCAGCTTCTCGGGGTTGACGATGTCGGCCGGGTCCTGGCTGGCGGCGTGCCGGGCCCCCGGGCCGTGGCAGGCCTCGCAGCCGATGGAGTCCTCGGCCTGCGTCTTCGAGACCGGGTCGAACCCGACCGTGTGGCAGCCGTAGCAGTTGAGCGAGTAGGGCTTGCTGCGCCAGTTGAAGATCGAGTACGGCTCCCAGTCGGCCTTGGAGATGCTCCAGTACTTGGGCAGCACGTAGAACTGGTCGTCGACCACCGTGAGGTACTTCTGGATCCAGTGCGAGCCGATGGTGTAGGCGATGTCCTTCTTGCGGAAGGGGATGTCCGGGCTGAACTTGGTGGCCTCGATCGCGTCCGGGTGCTCCTTGGTGCTGCGCAGCATCCGGGCGTGCGGCGTGCGGCTCCACTGCTCCCAGACCGCGGGGTGGCACTCCTTGCAGCTCTTCGACCCGGCGTAGCCCGGGAGCCCCCCGCCCGCGGCCGGCGGCGCCGCGGCCAGCAGCGCCGCGCCGGCGAGCGCCAGCAGGAGGACGGGGCGGGCAGCGGCCATGCCCGTCACTTCTTCTTCTGAGTCGGTTGCGCCTCGAGCAGCTGATCGAAGACGTCGACGATCTCGGGGGGGTAGTCCACGTAGTCGCCGACGTGCTCGTAGGCGATCGTCCCCGAGAGGTCGACGACGACCTTGAAGGGGATCGGCCCGGCGAGCTGGTAGACCTCGGTGGCGACCTTCTGGTCCTGGTCGATGAGGATCGGGTAGGTGACCCCCTTCTCCTCGAGGATCTTGCGGATCTGCTTGATCTTGTCCGCGTCGTCGAGCGCGACGCCGAAGAACTCGACGCCCTTGGCCTTGTACTCCTTGTAGACGCGCTCGAGCACGGGCATCTCGCGCTTGCAGATGTTGCACCAGGTGGCCCAGAAGTCGATCATCACGACCTTCTTGCCCTTGAGGTCGGAGAGCTTCCAGGCCTTGCCGTCGATGTCCTTGAGCGTGAAGTCCGGCGCCGCCTGGCCCACCTTGAGCTTGGAGCCCTCGAGGGCGGCGCCGGCGGGGGCCGCGGCAACGACGACGACCGCCGCCGCGAGCGCCGCCGCGAGCAGTCCGGACCGCAACCCGGCCATCGTCCCCTCCAACACGTCCGTCCCGCGACCCGAGGGGGGCGCTAGAGGCCCAGCGCCTTGCGCGCCGCCTCGTCGTAGTGCTTCTCGGTCCCCTTCTCGAAGCCGGTGTGGATGTACTGGATCACGCCGCCCTTGTCGATCACGATCGTCAGCGGCACCAGGAAGTTCGTGTAGGTGTCGGTGATCTTGAACTCCTCGTCGAGCAGCAGCGGGTACGTCACCGCGACCTGCACCTCCTGCAGCGTCTCGACGATGGTCTTGGCGTCCACGCCGTCGGTGTCGACGCCGAGCGTCACCAGGCCGTTGCCCGCGTACTTCTTGGCTATCTCCTCGAGGTATGGCATCTCCTCGAGGCAGGCGCCGCAGCGGATGCCCCAGAAGTTCAGGAGCACGACGTTCTTGCCCGTGTAGGTCGAGAGCTTCTGCTCCTTGCCGGCGAGGTCCTTGGTCACGAAGTCCGGCGCCTTGTCACCGGGCTTGAACTTCTGGTCGCCCATCCCCTCCGCAGCCGCCGGGAGCGCGCTCCCGACGAGGAAGGCCGCAAGCAGCAACGAGACTCCCGCAGTTCCGAACCGGTTCAGCCGTTCTCCGAGCATGCACTCCTCCTCATCAGGCACGGTGGCACGCGCAAAATTCCGGAGGATTGTGAGCGTGCACACACCCTTTGTCAAGACGACGACAGACGACGAACCTTGACTTCGGTTTCCGGCAACATGGCAATCCTGGCGACAAAAACCTTCGTGCTAAGATAGAAGCGCTTATGGTTGCGGCCGATTCGCCTTTCAGGTCCCGGCGGAGAAAGTTCCTATGGGCTGGCGCTGCTGGAGGCGGGGAGGTCGCGGCGAAGCTGCGCCCGCCCCGTAGGTGAGCCCTCGCGCTCGAGGCGCGCGCGAGGCCAGGAGGGGAATGAGCACGGCAACGGGGACCGAGCTGCTGCTCAGCATCGACCTGGAGGACGTGCGCGACTCGCTTCCGGACGGAGAGCGGTACCGGGAGCGCGTGCCGGCCGTGACCGGCCGCCTGCTCGCGCTCCTGTCGGAGGCGCAGGCGAAGATCACGTTCTTCGTCACCGGGACGGTGGCCACGCGGTACCCGTCGCTGATCGCCGAGATCGCCGCCGCCGGCCACGAGCTGGCGTGCCACAGTCACGCGCACCAGCCCCTGGAGACGCACACGCCGGCCAGCTTCGCGGCCGATCTGCGCCGCAATCTCGATGCGCTCGGCGGCGAGGGCATCCGGGGATTCCGCGCCCCGGTGCTGTCGCTGACCGCGGACACGCGGTGGGTCTACCCGCTGCTGGCGCAGCACGGGCTGACGTACTCCAGCAGCGTCCTGCCGGCCCGTAATCCGTTGTACGGCTGGCCGCGCTTCGGCACGGCGCCCCGGCGGATGGCGGGAGTCGTGGAGATCCCCGTGTCCGTCGCGCGCGTGCTGGGGTTGACGCTCCCCTTCGCCAGCGGCGTCTACTTCCGGGTGCTGCCCTTCCGGGCGGTGCGCCGCGCCTGCCGGCGGTCCGCAGGTGCGATCGTCTCCTATCTGCATCCCTACGACTTCGATCCCGGGCAGGAGCGGTTCCTGCACCCGGGGATCCGGGGAAACCGGCTCTACAACTGGCTGATGTACTGCGGGCGGGCGCAGGCGCTGGACCGGCTGCGCGCGCTGCTCGGGGAGGGGTACCGGGTCCGGCGCTATCGGGATCACGTGGAGGCGCTGCCACCGTGACGTGTCCGGTCTGCGGGGGTGGGGAGCTGAGCGGGTATGCCTGCGACGAGCGCTTCGAGAGCCGCCGCTGCCCGGTCTGCGGGTACGTCGCCACCAGGTTTCGCGACGGGTTCACGCCGGCGACCGGGTACTACGGGTCGATCGGCAGCGCGGCCGCCTTCACGCGCTCCGTCGGCGCGGTGCGGCGACGGCAGATGGAACGCCTGCTGGACTGCGCGGCGCGCCACGGCGTGCGCGGCGGCCGGCTGTTGGACATTGGCAGCGGCCACGGCTGGTTGCTCCGGGCGGCGCGCAGCCGGGGCTTCGACGCATACGGGATCGAGCCCTCGCTCGAGGCGGACGACCCGCGCGTGCGCAGGGGCTGCTTCCCGCACACCGGCTTCGCCGGCCTGAAGTTCGACATGGTCGCGGCGATCGACGTCATCGAGCACCTGCCCCTGCCAGCGCTGGACGGCTTCCTGTCGGGTGCCCGGGCGGCGCTGCAGCGGCAGGGACTGCTGGCCCTGAAGGTTCCGGATGCCGGCGGGGCCATCCTCGCGGCGAGCCGGGGGGCGCACCGCCTCAGCGGCGGCCGGTACCGGGGCCCGCTCGACAGGATGCTGCAACTGAACTACGCGCACCCGCATGTCTCGTATTTCACCCGGGACAGCCTCCGGCGCCTGCTGGAGCGCCACCGCTTCCGGGTGGTGGCGGAGCAAGGGGACCCCGAGATCGCGCCCGGCACGATCTGGGGCCGGGTCGGCTGCGAACAACCGCTGCCGCTGCCGCTGCGACTGGTCTCCGGCGCCGCGCTCTGGTCGCTGTGGCTTTTCGCCCTGGCGAGCGGGCGGAAGGACGCCCTGATCGTCCTGGCCCGCCCATGAGACCGCGCGCGCTGGTCACCGACGGGCTCTGGCGCAAGAGCCTGAGCGTGATCCGCTCCCTGGGCAAGGCGGGATACGACGTCACGGTGTCGGGCGATTCCCTGTTCACGACCGGCTTCTGGTCGCGCTACACGGGCCACCGGCTCCGCACCCCCGTCGGCGAGGGGCTCCTGCGCGAGCTGCGGCGCAATCCGGGCGCGGTCGTCTTCCCCATGGAGGATGCCACTCTGGCCTGGGTCTCCGCCAATCGGGCGCGCCTCGAGCCGTACGCGCGGCTGCTCCTGCCGGCGCACGAGCGCGTCGTGGCTGCGCTGGACAAGGCGTCGACGCTGGCCACGGCAGGCGAACTGGGGCTGCCGGTGCCGCGGACCTGGGCCCCGACCGGACCGGAGGAGCTGACCCGGCTCGTCACGGGACTGGAGCCGGGGACGTTCGTCGTGAAGCCGCGGAGCGGTCGGGGCTCGGCGGGGGTCGCCTACGCCGGGAACTCCTGGGCACGGCACTGGGAGAATTACGGGCCCCTGCTCGTCCAGGAGCGCATCCCGGCGGAGGGCCGGGGGTTGGGGGTGGGGGCGTTGCTGGATGCCCGCGGGGAGTGCGCGGCTGTCTTCGCGCACGAGCGCCTGCGCCAGTACCCCGTCAGCGGTGGGCCGAGCACCGACCGGCGGAGCATCCTCGCCCCGCGGCTGGTTGAACTCAGCCTGAGATTGCTGCGGCGGCTGGAGTGGCGGGGCGTGGCAATGGTTGAGTGGAAGGCGGACCCGCGCGACGGTCAGCCAAAGCTCATGGAGATCAATCCGCGGTTCTGGGGCAGTCTCGAGCTGGCTGTGCGTGCAGGGGTGGATTTCCCGCTGCTGTACGCGCGGGCCGCGCGCGGGGAGCAACTCGGCCCGCCGCCGCGGTACCGGGAAGGGGTGCGGTGCCGGTGGATGATCCCCGGTGAGATCCTCCGTTTCCTGAGCGAGCCGGACCGGGAACCGCTGCGGCTCTTTTTCCAGGGCCTGCCCGGGCTTGCGGAGGAGTGGGACCGCTCCGACGTGCGGGGACTGGCGGCGACCGTGGTCTGCACGGGCGTCAACGCCCTCAGGCCACGGTACTGGCGCTACATCCGGCGCCGGGGGTGAAGCCTATTTTCGCTCGGCCCGGAACACCAGCGACCAGCACCGCCCCGGAAGGATGCGCGCCATCCCCGGCATCAGGTCCAGGCCGATGGGTGGCGTGGTTTCGAAGCCATGGCTCGCCAGCAACCGTCGCCACCCGGCGAACGAGCGATGCCATTCCGCGTCCGTGTCCCGTTGAATCCACGTGCGCGCGACATGCTTGAGACGGAACAGCGGCGAAGCCGGATTCTCCTCGTTGATCAACAGGACACGGCCGCTGGCCAGCCACCGGGCCAACCTGGCCACGAAGGTCTCCACGTGCGGCAGGTGATGCAGCGCATACGCCAGCACCACCACGTCCGGCTGGCCTTGCAGGAACGCGTCGACGCGTACCTCCCACTCGCGGTCCGCCAGGACGTCGACCACCCAAAACGTTCCGCCCAATTTCTCCTCGCCGGTGAACAAGCGCGCCAGGCGCACCTCCTCCGGATCGCGGTCCAGTCCCAGCAGCGTGTGACCTGCCGCCGCGATCGTGGCGCCGATGATCCCGCCGCCGCACGCAAGGTCCAGCACCCGCAGCGGTCGCCCCTTCGCACGGGCGCCCGCCTGGATCTCGCCAAGTATCGTCGCCAATCGCTTCCGGTTCAGCGGCGCCACCGGGTGCTCCGTGAAATACGCGTAGGTCGCGTGCGCGCCAGGGGTCGCGCGATGCCGGGCGAGGAAAGCGGCGGCCCGCGCCAGCAGTCCGGCCACGTGGTGTCGCGGATCGGCGGCCTTCATCGCGCGCCGCGTTTCCCGGGTGCATTGCCCGGCAACGGCTGGATCGGCCGGGCTGGCGCCCCCCGGGTGTCCGGAACCACAGGGTGAGGAGGCGGCTGCAGGTCCATGAGAGGCAATACTGCCACATACCGGCCCGATCGTGGGCCTGCGGGGCGCCCGCGAAACGTCCGCATCGCAGCGGCGGGAGAGAACGGGATCGGGCGGGGGGGGCGACCCGCCATTCTGCAAGCCGGGCCGCCCCCTCAGACAATGCCGTTCGCGCCGGAGCGCAAGGAGATCGTTTAGACCGAAGTCACCACACGTTTCCGCAGCGAGCCGACGACGAGAGCGGGGGACGCGCCCCCGCCTCATCCGCCGCCGGACCGGGGCGCCGCGAGGGCACGGCGCAGGCCGTCCGCCGCCTCGGCCGAGCCGGGGCGCAGCCGCAGCGCCCGGCGGTAGAGGTCGTCGGCCTCGCCGGCGCGCCCCTCGGCGAGCGCGACGCCGCCGAGGCCGATGAGCGCGTCGACGTGCCCGGGGTTCACGCGCAGCGCATCGGCGTACCAGCGGCGCGCCTGCGCCAGGTCGCCGCGGCGCGCGTAGATGTTCCCGAGGTTGTAGCGGTGCTCGTCCGCGCTCGGCGAGGGCAACGCGGCGGCGCGCTCGTAGCTCGCGATCGCCTCGTCCGTGCGGCCGAGCGCGGTGAGCGCGTACGCGAGGTCGTGGTGCGCCAGCGGGTTGCGGGGGTCGAGCCGCGCCGCGGCCTCGAAGGCGGCGGCCGCCGCCGCCCAGTCCCGGCGGCGCAGCGCCACGCGGCCGAGGTTGAAGACCGCCTCGGCGTAGGCCGGCCGCAGCCGCACCGCCTCCCGGTAGCTCGCCGCGGCCTCGTCGAGGGCGCCCTGCTCCAGCAGCACGTCGCCGAGGTTGTCGAGCGCCTCCGGGTACTCCGGCCGCAGCCGCAGCGCCTTGCGCAGCTCGGCCCCGGCCTCATCGAGCCTCCCCGCCCGCAGCAGCGCCACGCCGAGGTTCGCGTGCGGCCGCGCGACGGCCGGGTCCTTGCGCACCGCGTCCCCCCAGAGGGCGAGGTCGCT
>DATDCY010000093.1 GCA_036524115.1 bacterium
CCGCTCACCCGCGGACCGTCTGGACGGCCTGGGCCATCGGCGGCCCCACGGCGGCCGGCCGGCGCACGGTCGCTTCGGCGCGCGCCGCCGGGTCGGCGAACGCGTGGCGCACCACCCGCTGCGGCCCGAAGCCCCAATCCCGCAGATAGGCGCTCACGATCCACTCCGGGAGCCGCACCCCGAAGCTGTCCTCGACGAAATCGGCGATGGCCCGCTTCGTCCAGGACGAGGCCTGCACGTTGAGCGCCGCCGGTGGCACCCGGAGGATGGCCCGGCTCACCCGCTCCTCCTGCCACGGCAGCAGCGGGCGGATCTTGCGGCGTCCTCGCGGCTGGGTTCGCAGGCCCGCGGGGCCTCCCGCGCGGTACCGGCGGATCCAGTGGTGCACCGCCTGACGCGTGACGCCGAGGCGCCGCGCGACGCGGCTCGGCGGTTCTCCCTGCTGCACGGCCTGCACCGCCTCCTGCCGCAGCTTCTCCTGCTCCTTGTTCGTGAGAAGACGAAATCCTGGCTCCATCGCAAACACCCCTTGGGCTGCCCGTGGTCTTCGACTGTGCCGGGGGGCGTCGGCTCGCCGGGCGCGGAACTGCGCGGGCGCCGGCAACCCCCCCGGAGCGGACGCGGGGTCAGCAAGCGGTACGGGGCGGGCGGTAGACTTCCGTCGAAACGCCTTCCCGCAGGGGGGCGCCGCGCTCCGGCGGGGCGCGCAGCACCGCCGGAGCCGCGAGGACGGCCACACGGGCGGGCGGGAGGACATCCAGGTCGGCGAGGACGCCGAGATCCGAAGCGCCGGCGTCGCAGACGTCGATGGGCTCCACGTGGCAGGTGCTCTCGCCGGCGGGCAGCAGGGGCATCTCCACCGCGACGGGCACGAAACCCAGCCCCAGCGCGATCACGACGAGCAGCGCCACGGCCGCCCGGACCGCGCCGGCGCGGGGGGAGCGCATTCCGACTGAAATGATCCGCATGGCCAATGAGTAGTGCCCGGCCGCGCGTTTGTCAAGGCGGGCCGGCGCCCGGGGGCGGCTCCGTAAGCGTCCACTTCTCGACCAGGTGGTGCGGCCGCCAGCCGCTCTTGGCCCGCCGTAGTCCCGGCAGGCCGAGGTCCTGCTCGCGATTGACGAACGTGAAATCGCCGAGCGCCTCGCGACAGAACCAGTGGTTGATCAGCTGGTAGATGCCGGTCACGGACGGGTCGGCCTTCTCGAAGTGCACGACGGCGGTGTCCGGGCGGAGCCGCTCGGCGAGGGCGAAGGCCTTGAGACGCCCGTCGACGCGCACGATGCCGCCGAACACGCCCAGCTCCCGGCGCAGCCTCAGGCAGGCGGCGATCGCCTCCTGCTCCGCGGCGAGGTCCTGGTCGAGATGGCAGGTGCGCAGGTCGCACCACTGCTCTTCGAGCGCGAGGCACTCGGCGACCGTCGCCTCGTCCAGGTGTTCGAAGACGCAGACGCGCGCCTCCGTCAGCCGGCGGATCTGGTTGCGCTTGCCGTCGAAGTGCCGCCCGGCAAGCTCGGCGATGTCCCGCACCGCGTGGACGTAGTCGAAGTTGGCGCGGTCGGGGGCTGCCGAGAGGCCCGTGGCCGCCAACACCCGCGCCGCCGCCGCCGGCACCCGCCGCATCGAGAAGGGGAAGCCGCCGGCGCGGGCGTGCGCCCGAAGCTCCCGCGCGGACGCCGCGAGGTCCGACCCGCCGACCGGCGGCAGGAAGAAGCGCTCGCCGTGCTCCTCGCAGAGCAGGGCGAGGGCGCCGGCCGCATCGCGCGCGATTGCGACGGCGCGCTTGCGGCGCCAGACCCAGAAGTTGGTGAAGGTCAGCTCTGAGATCTCGGGGGGATGCGCGGCGAGGGCGGCATCGATGAGCGGCTTGTCGTCAAAGGTGAGCGGGCGGAAGTCCATCCGGCAATCCCCGACCTTGATGCCAGTGCACGCTTCGGGGTCCTGTCGCTGCGGACCTCCACCGTACTCCCTTCGGTCCGTGCGGCGGAGGGCTTCCCCCCCGCGCCACCCCTCCGCTGTTACGGTTCGCAGGCACCAATCTAAGCCAAGTGCGGCCCTTTGCGCCGCAAATGATTGACCGACCGCGGGGCGTCTTGGGTGGCCGCCCCTCCCGCGTTGACTGGTGATGGCGGCAGGGGCAGGATGGGCCGATGCGCGCGCGGGGGGCCGTGGCCTGCTTCGTCACGCCGCACGGCTTCGGGCACGCGGCCCGCGCCGCCGCGGTGCTCGCGGCGCTGCGCGAGCGGGCGCCCGGTCTCCCGGTCCATCTCTTCACGACCGTGCCGCGCTGGTTCTTCGCCGATTCGCTTGGCGCCTCATTCACCCTTCACCCCGTCGTCTCGGACGTCGGCCTTGTCCAGCCGGATCCGCTCACCGAGGACCTCCCGGCCACCGTGGCGCGGCTGCGGGCGGTCTACCCGCCGGAGCCGGCCCTGCTCGAGCGCCTGGCGCAGGCCATGCGCCGCGCCCGCTGCCGCTTGGTGCTCTGCGACATTTCGCCGCTGGGCATCGCCGTGGCGCGCGCGGCCGGGCTGCCGTCCGTCCTCCTCGAGAATTTCACGTGGGACTGGATCTACCGGGGATACCAGCGGCGGGAGCCGCGCCTGGCGCCGGCCGCCGCGCGGTTGGCAGTCCTTGGCGCCCAGGCGGACCTGCACGTTCAGGCGACGCCCGTCTGCCGTCCGTCCGCCGCCGCGGTGCGTGTCGGCCCCATCGGCCGCCGCCCGCGCGCC
>DATDCY010000094.1 GCA_036524115.1 bacterium
CCGCAGGGAGATAGAGTGGAGCGGCCGTGAAGCCGGCGAACGGGCCGAGGGCGGTCCCGCAGGGACGCGGGCTGTTGTTTGAGCCCGCAGGGCGAGTTACAGCCCGCGAGCCCCCGCCCCATTCGCCGGTAGGCCGCGGAAACCCACGACCGAGGAAGCGGGCCCGCCGCCTCGCGCACACGCCCGACCTCCGTGGCTAGGTGGGATACTCCGCGTTGATGTAGACGTACTTGTCGGTCAGGTCGCAGGTCAGCACCCGGTCGGCGCCGCGGCCGAGCCCCAGGTCGATCACGAAGCGCAGCACCGGCTGCTCCATCTCCCGTGCCGCCCGCGCCATGCGGGCCGGCGCCACGCCCCGGCCCCTGACGACGACCTGCCTCCCGTTGAGGCTGATCGACACCCGGTCCGGGTCGACCGGCACCCCCGCGTACCCGACCGCCGCCGCCATGCGCCCCCAGTTGAGGTCGCGGCCGAACCATGCCGTCTTCACGAGCTTGGAATTGGCGACCGCGTCCGCCACGCGCAGGGCGTCGGCGTCGCTGCGCGCGCCGCCGACGGCGATCTCCACGAGCTTCGTCGCCCCCTCGCCGTCGCGCACGATCAACTCGGCGAGCCGCCGGCAGACCTCGAGCAGCGCCGACGCGAAGAGCTCGCGCTCCGGCCCGGAAGACGGGACGCGCGCGCCCGAGGCCCCGCCCGCCATGAGCACCACGGTGTCGTTGGTGCTCGTGTCGCCGTCGATGTCGATGCGGTTGAAGGTCCGCGCGACCGCCGCCCCGAGCAGGCGGCGCAGCAGCCCCTGGGGGACCACGGCATCCGTCGTGATGTAGCAGAGCATCGTCGCCATGCGGGGGTGGATCATGCCCGCCCCTTTGCACATGCCGCCGACGCGGACCGGGCGGCCGCCGATGCGGACTTCCAGCGCCGCCTCCTTGACGAAGGTGTCCGTCGTCATGATCGCCTGCGCGGCGCGCCCGCCCCCGTCCGCCGCCAGCGTGCGGACGGCCTCGGGGACGGCCTTCACGATCTTCGCCGCCGGCAGCTGGCGCCCGATGATCCCCGTCGAGGAGACGAGCACCCGCGTCGGGGGCAGCGCCAGCACCCTGGCGACCGCAGCCGCCACCGAGCGCGCCCTTCTCTCGCCCTCCGCGCCGGTCGCGGCGTTGGCGTTGCCGCTGTTCACGAGCACGGCCTGGAGCGGCCCGCCGGCGGCGAGCAGCGCGCGCCCGAGCTTCACCGGGGCGGCGGCGAAGCGGTTCTGCGTGAAGGTCGCGGCCCACGCGGCCGGGCGGTCCGCGAAGAGGCAGGCCACGTCGGCGCGATCGCCCGCGCTCTTGATGCCCGCGGCCACCCCGGAGGCGGCGAAGCCCCGTGCCGCAGTGACGCCCCCGGCGACGGTGCGCATCCCCCTCAGGTCCTTCCAGTCGGTCTTCGGCGGCGACGTGATCCCGTTCGTCATCTGCACAGCCCTCCCTCGGAGCCGGGCCGCCGGCTCCGCGTCCCGTCCGCGATCAGGGGAACAGCCCCGGCGCGTCCAGCCCGGCCGTCTCCGCCTGGCCGAGCATGAGGT
>DATDCY010000095.1 GCA_036524115.1 bacterium
TTCTGCACGTTGAACCTGCCGTCCGCGAAGATGATCAGCCGCACGTAGAACTCCGAGAGCAGCGCTTCGGCGACCTGGAGCGAGAAGGGGGACGATTCGAACGCGATGCCGCCGAGCGACAGCGTCGCGATCTTCAGCATCTCCTCGGAGTTGAGGCGGTCGACGGAGACGAAGTCCGTCAGGCCGGCCTCCCCGCGGAAGCTCGCGCCGATCTTTCCCTCCGTGCCGGTGGCAACCGCGAGGGCGCCCTTCACCGCCAGCTCGCCGCTGCTCGTGACGAAGTTCACCTGATCGGCGTAGTACGGGTACCACGGCACGAGCGCGAGGGACTTCATGTCGACGTCGACCCGCGCCCCGAAGGGCACGAGACCGACGTCGCCCTTCGCCGCGAGCCTCCCGCCGCCGTTGATGCCGGCAGTGAGCCGGAACGACGCGCGGCTCCCTTTCTTCGTCGAGAGCCCGGTGATCTCGGCCGCGAGCGGGGCAACCGTGTGCGTGAGCCAATCGGGGAACGTCGTGTCGACGAGCGTGGCAGCGCAGTCATCGAGACGCACCGAGGCCGCCTCGATCAGCCACGAGGGCTCCGCGGCTGCCGGCGGCTTTGCGGCTGCCGGCGGAACGGTCGGGCCGGGCGTTCCGGCCGCGGGCGCCGCCGCGACCGCCGCTCCTGCCGCGTCCGCCACGACGGGCCGCGGCACGCCCGGCGCGATGGCCCCTCCGCTCTCGCGCACGAGTCCGACGTTCACCTTCCGCAGGCTCACCGCGCCGAGGCTCAGACGACGCGCCGGGAGATCGAGATCGGCGCCCCAGACCTCCAGCGCCGCCAACGTCAGGAAGTCCGCCGGGGCGGCGCGGTGGCGGACCTTCAGCCCCTCGAGCCGGGCCGTCAACCCCGTGAACCCGAACGCCGTCCCGTTCTCGGCGGCCGCGAGCCGGACGTGGGCCTTCGCGCCCAGCACCCCTTCGCGGATCTCGTACGGCACCGACGCGCGGTAGTAGGGCTCCCACGCGCGCGGGCGCACCCCGGCGATCTGGACGTCCCCCTCCCATGCGAGCGGCGAGAAGCGGATGCTCCCGCGATGCTCGAGCGATTCGCCGAAACCGGTCTGGAAACTCACCTCGAGCTGCGCGGGCTCGTCCTGAGGGTAACGCACGGCACGGATCCCCGCCTCGACCTTCTCAAGCTCGGCGTTGAAGCGCCCCGGCACCGCCTCGTCCCGCCAGTGGACGCTCCCCCCGGTCAGTCGCAGTTCCCCGAGCGTCACCTGCCACGGAGTCGGCTTGGGCTCGGGTTGCTGCGGCGCCGGGAGCCGGAACGCGGCGGCCCAGTTGAGCCCTCCCGTCTTCTGCCGCAGGAGCGTCGCTTCGGGTGCGGTGATGACGATCTTCTCGATGTCGAGGCGATTCTTGAACACGTCGACGGAAAACGCGGGCACCTCCAGTGACGCCAGGGCGAGCAACGGCGCCCCGGTGCGCTCGGCGACCGCGACTTTGTCCAGCCGCGCCGCCCCGCGCACGACCAGCGAGCGGCCTTCCCGGGGCGCCGCGAAGGCCACCGAGAGCTTCACCCCGAGCATCCCTTCGCGCACGGTGAAGCCGAGGTCTTCGGGCAGGTAGGCCAGGTAGCGGGGCACGTCGATCCCCTGAAGGTCGAGGTCGACGGCCGTTTCCAGGGTCTCCTTGAACGGCTTGGTCTGCCCGGCGAGCTTGAACGGAGCGCCGTTGACGACCGCCGAGAGCGCAGGCTGCTCGAAGGTGTCGACACGCGCTGGGAAGTTCGACACGAAGGGGATGGTCACTGCCAGGTCGGCAATGTCGTGCCGCGCGCCCCGGGGACGATCCTCGAACACGATCTGCCCGGCACTGATGCGGATGTTGTGCAGCGCGAAGCGCGCCGGCTTTTCGGCGGGCGGGGGCGCTGCGCCGCCGCCTTTTTCCGCCCCGCCGAGCAGATCGGAGAAGTTGTACGTCCGGCCGTCCTCCCGGCGCACGAGGTGCACGCGCGGCCCCGTCAGCCGGATTTCGCGCAGCACCGGCGCGCGGTAGAGGATCGACGACGCCTCGAGGTCGGCGACGAGTTCGTCGAAGCCGAAGAACTCGCCGCCCCCTTCGCGCTCCCCGACCGTGAAGCCGGCGACCGTGACGATCAGCTTCAGGGGGTTGAAACGGACCTCCCGGACGGAGACGGGCCGGTGCAGCGCCTCCCCGAGCTTGCCGACGAGAAGATGCCTGGCAAGCGGGGGGACCGCGAAGTAGCTGACCCCCGTCAACAGGACGACGGTGCCAAAGACCCAGGCGGCCCCCTTGAGCAACCGCAGCGGCACACGCATCGACGCGCAGCAGGCCTGCGGCTTCTAGTGCTCCGCGGCCTCGGCCTCCGCCTTGGTCTTGTGCACGGTGCCGGCCGGGTGGTTCGGCGGCGAGTAGATCGTGTAGAGCTTCAGGGTCTCTGTCTTCGAGGTGTTGATGACGTTGTGGTGCGTCCCCGCGGGGACGACCACGGCGTCCGCGTCCCGCACCTTGTGCTTTTCCTTGCCGTTGTTGTAGACGAACGCCGCCTGGCCCTGCTCGATCCGGAAGAACTGGTCGACCTTCGGGTGCACTTCGTTGCCGATCTCCTCGCCGGGTTTGAGGGACATCACGACCAGCTGCGCGTGCTTGCCGGTGAAGAGCACCTTGCGGAAGTACTTGTTCTTGAGGGTTTCCTTCTCGATGTGCCCGACATAACCGATCATCGCTCGCCCTCCTTGCCCGACCTGGGGTTCCCGGGAGATCGTGAGCGAGGCGGCCTTGGGTGCGGCCGCACGGCACCGCCCGCCATCCCCGGCCATTGGCGCGCCCGGAGGGATTCGAACCCCCGACCGACGGATTCGAAGTCCGACGCTCTATCCAGCTGAGCTACGGGCGCCCGTTGTTACTATGCAATATTGCACGGGGCCGGCGCCGATGCAAACCGGCGCGGCGCCGTCGCTTCACCGCTGCGCGCCCGGCGCGCCCGCCAGCTGCCCGCAGGCGGCGGCGATGTCAGCGCCGCGGCTACGCCGGAGCAGGGTCCGGTAGCCGGCCGCGTGGAGGACGGCCTGGAAGGCCGCGACGCGCTCCGGCGGCGAGCGCCGGAACGGCAGCGTCGGCGACTCGTTGTACTCCAGCAGGTTGACGCGGCAGGGGAGCCCCCGCAGCCGCTGCGCCAGCAGCCGCGCGTCGGCATCCGAATCGTTGACGCCCGCGAGCAGCGCGCATTCGACGAAGACCAGCCGCCGCCCCCCCGCCGCGTACTCGCGGCACGCCGCGAGCAGTTCGTCCACGCCGCAGGCGCGGTTGACCGGCATCAGTCCGGTGCGCACCGCGTCATCCGCCGCGTGCAACGAGACCGCGAGGTTGACGCGGGCGTCCCGCCCGAGGTCCCGGATCCGCGCCGCCAGCCCGCAGGTCGACACGGTGAGCCGGCGCTCCGAGAAGGCCCCGCCGCGCGGATGCCCGAGGATCGCCAGGGCGTCCAGGAGGTTGGCGTAGTTCGCCAGCGGCTCGCCCATCCCCATGAAGACGAGGCTGTCGATCCGCTGCGGCCGGCCGCCGGGATCGGCTCCGGCCTCCGCCAGCGCCTCGCGCACCGCGGCCACCTGGCTGACGATCTCGGCCGCGGAGAGGTCGCGCGCGAGCCCCATGCGCGCGGTGAGACAGAACCGGCAGCCCATTGCGCAGCCGGCCTGGGTGGAGACGCAGAGCGTGGTGCGGCCCTCGGCCGGGATCAGGACGCTCTCGATCACGGGGCCCTCGTCCAGGCGGAAGGCGAACTTGACCGTCCCGTCGCACGAACGCGCGACGGCCGCCGGCTCCAGCCGGCTGACGTGGGCCCGGCCCGCGAGGCGCGCGCGGATCTCCCGCCCGAGCCCCCCCGGGGCCGCCAGGTCGCGGCTCCCGGGCCGGTGCACCCACGCGAAGACGCGGCTCGCCCTCGCCGGGCCCAGCCCGAGGCCGGCGCAGAACTCCTCGAGGCGCGCCGGCGCCATGTCTCTCAGGTCGTTCCCGTGCCGCACGCCCCGAGTGTAGCAGGCCGCCCCGCTGTTGCATTCCCGCGCCGTTTCTGCGAAAAACGTCCGCGAGGGAGGGAGGCGGATGTCGTTCACCGGAGACCTGGAACACCTCTCGATCGTCGACGTGGTGCAACTGCTCCACTCTACACGCAAGTCGGGGACCCTCTCGGTCACGAGCACCAAGGGCGAGTGCCAGCTCGTCTTCGACGACGGCTTCATCATCAGCGCGAACCACTTCGACAACAGCGTGCGCATCGGCCGCATCCTCGTCGAGGCCGGCGCGGTCTCCACCGAGGACCTCGAGCGCACCCTCGCCGAACAGGCCGCGGCGGGCGACGGCGTGCGCAAGCCGATCGTCGCCGCCCTCATCGAGAGCGGCCGCGTGAAGAAGGAGGACGCCTACCGCGGCCTGGAAACGCTCCTGGAGCTGACGATCGTCGAGGTGCTCACGTGGACCACGGGGCACTTCGACCTCGACGTCGGCGCCGTGACCGCGGCCGACGACTACCGCTACTTCCCCGAGACGCTCCACCAGGGCATCCAGTTCCACACCGAGAACGTGCTCATGGACGCCCTGCGCCTCTACGACGAGAAGAAGCGCGATGGCAGGTTCGCTGACGAGGCCGAGCTGACCGACGAGTCCTTCGCGGCGGCGTTCGGCGACGACGGGGCGCCGGCGCCTCCGCACGTCGCGGAGCTCGACGGCGGCGAGGACGAGGAGGACGATCTCGTGCTCTCGCCCGACGACCTCGGCCTCGAGGACGTCGACCGGATCGAGAAGAGGATCCCGGAGGTCTTCAAGCCGCTCGAGGACCGGGCCGGCGCGCCCGCCGGCGGCGGTGAGCGGCGCGCCGTCGCCGCGCTCGCGCCGGGGCTCCCGGAGCCGGAGCTCGCGCGCCTC
>DATDCY010000096.1 GCA_036524115.1 bacterium
GGGGCGGGGGCGGCGGCGCGACGGCGGCCATGTGCGGCGCCGGGGCCGCGGTCGGCTTCGGCGGCGGGGGCGGCCACGTGACCACGCCGTCCCTGAGGACCGTGGTCCCGCGGATCACCTCGTCCTCCATGTTCACGTTGATGACGCCGTCCTTCGCCGGGCAGAGCTCCTCGAGCAGGCGCAGCAGGTTCGTGGCGTACATCGTGCTCGCCTGGCGCGCCAGCCGGCTGGGCAGGTCGGTGTAGCCGATGATCGTGACGCCGTGGCGCACGACGACCTCGCCCGGCACCGTCAGCTCGCAGTTGCCGCCCTGCTCGGCGGCGAGGTCGACGATGACGCTCCCGCGCTTCATGGTCTCGACCATGCCGGCGGTGATCAGCTTCGGCGCCGGCCGTCCGGGGACGAGCGCGGTCGTGATGATGACGTCGACGTCCATCGCCTGCTTGGCGAACAGCGCGCGCTGGGCCTTCTGGTAGCCCTCGCTCATGATCTTGGCGTAGCCGCCGGTGCCGGTGCCCTCCTCCTGGTAGTCGACGGGGAGGAACTCGGCGCCCATGCTCCTGATCTGGTCGGCGACCTCGGGGCGCGTGTCGTTGGCGCGCACGATCGCGCCCAGGCCCCCGGCCGTCCCGATCGCCGCCAGCCCGGCGACGCCCGCGCCGATGACGAAGACCTTGGCCGGCGGCACCTTGCCCGCGGCCGTCATCTGGCCCGTGAAGAAGCGCCCGAAGTGGTGCGCCGCCTCGACCACCGCGCGGTAGCCGGCGATGTTCGCCATCGAACTGAGCGCGTCCAGCTTCTGGGCGCGCGAGATGCGCGGCACGCAGTCCATCGCCAGGACCGTCGCCCGGCGCGCCGCGAGGCGCTTGAGCAGCTCGGGGTTCTGCGCCGGCCAGACGAAGCTGATGAGGCACGCGCCCTCGCGCAGCAGCTCGACCGCGTCGATCTTGAGCAGGGGGTGGTGCTCCGGGGCGCGGACCTTGAGCACGATGTCGGCGGCGGCCCAGAGCGCGCGCGTGTCGGCGACGAGCTCGGCGCCCGCCTCGCGATAGGCCTCATCCGAGAAGTCGGACGCCTCGCCGGCCCCGGCCTCGACCATCACCTGGAAGCCGAGACCGATCAGCTTCGCGGCGACGCCCGGAGAGACCGCCACGCGGCGCTCCCCCGGGTGAATCTCCTTCGGTACCCCGATCTTCATCGCGACGCTCCCCTCATCTTCGTTCCCTTCCGTTGCCGCCGCGTCCGGAACGCCGGGCGTGACGAAGCGCAGAGGATGCCACCGTCATCTGTAATAATCCAGCAAATTCTTATACTTAGGCATATCAGTCAACTAAGGCGCTCGACTGATGATGAAATGTCGTTCCCGACAATCCAGTTCCGTCGCCCAGCGGAGCGAGGGCAACGGGTGGCGACGCTTTCCGAATACAGTTCCGTCGCCCAGCGCAGCGAGGGCAACGGGTGACGATGCTTTCCGAATACCGTTCCATCGCCCAGCGAAGCGAGGGCAACGGTCCCGGCACGCCCATCCGGCCTCGTCACGATGCTCCCGGATACCGTTCCGTCGCCCAGCGGAGCGAGGGCAACGGTCTCACGGGTCTCGTCCCGGCGCCTAAGCTGCCCTCGCGCGGTCATGCGGCGATTTTTCGTCCCGGCAAGGCAGGCCCAAAGCCCGCGAGGAGGCGTACTGCCGTACGCCGCACGAGCGAGGCGCGGGCCAACGCCGCCGGGGCGGAAAATACCCGCGTGAACGCCGAGGGCTACCCTGCCACGGCGGCGTCGGTGGTGCAGGAGGGGTCGGCGCCCTTCTCCGCAGCCACCAGCGCCGTCGCGAGGACCTCCTCCATCGACTCGACGAGCACGAACTTCATGCTCCGCCGGATCTTCGGCGGGAGTTCCTCGAGGTCCGGGCCGTTCTTCGCCGGAGCGATGATCGTGCGGATCCCGGCGCGGTGCGCCGCGAGGGCCTTCTCCTTGAGCCCGCCGATCGGCAGGACCCGGCCGCGCAGGGTGATCTCGCCGGTCATCGCGACCGCCTTGTTCACCGGCGTGCTCGAGAGCGCCGAGATGAGCGAGGTCGCGATCGTGACGCCCGCCGAGGGGCCGTCCTTGGGGATCGCGCCCGCCGGCACGTGGATGTGGATGTCGTGCTTCGCGTGGAAGTCGGGGTCGATGCCGAGCGCGTCGGCGCGCGAGCGCGCGTAGCTGACCGCGGCCTGCGCGGACTCCTTCATCACGTCGCCGAGCTGGCCGGTGAGCGTGAGGCCCTTGCCCCCCTTCATCAGCGTGGTCTCGACGTAGAGGATCTCCCCGCCGGTCGGCGTCCAAGCCAGCCCGGTGGCGACGCCGCACTCGCTCTTCTCCTGCTCCCCCTCGTGGAAGTAGCGGCGCGGCCCGAGGAACTGCTCGACGAGCCGCGGCGTGACCGCGAAGGGGCCGCTCTCGCCCGAGGCGACCTTGCGCGCGAGCTTGCGGCAGACCGAGGCGACCTCGCGCTCGAGGTTGCGCAGGCCGGCCTCGCGCGTGTACTGGTTGATGATCTTCAGGAACACGGCGTCCGGGACGCGCACCGCCCCGGCCGCGAGACCGTGCTCCCTGAGCTGGCGCGGCAGGATGTAGGTCCGGGCGATGTGCAGCTTCTCGTCGTCGGTGTACCCGGGGATGACGAGCACCTCCATGCGGTCCTTCAGGGGCCCGGGGATCGGGTCCATCATGTTCGCCGTCGCGATGAACAGCACCTTCGAGAGGTCGAACGGCAGCCCCAGGTAGTGGTCCGTGAAGCTGTTGTTCTGCTCGGGGTCGAGCACTTCGAGCAGGGCCGCCGATGGGTCGCCGCGGAAGTCGGCGCCGAGCTTGTCGATCTCGTCGAGCATGAAGACGGGGTTGTTCGACCCGGCGCTGTGGATCCCCTGGATGATCTTCCCGGGAAGCGCGCCGACGTAGGTGCGGCGGTGGCCGCGGATCTCGGCCTCGTCGCGCACGCCGCCGAGGCTGATGCGCGCGAACTTGCGGCCCAGCGCCCGCGCGATCGAGCGGCCGAGCGAGGTCTTGCCGACGCCCGGCGGGCCGACGAAGCAGAGGATCGGCCCCTTCATCTCCTCGCGCAGCTTGCGCACCGCGAGGTACTCGAGGATGCGGGTCTTGACCTTCTCGAGGTCGTAGTGGTCCTCGTCGAGCACCTTCTCGGCCGCCGGGATGTCGAGGACGTCGGTCGTCGCGCGGCTCCAGGGCAGCTCGACGAGCCAGTCGAGGTACGTGCGCAGCATCGAGGCTTCGGCCGCGTCCTGGTGCATGTGCGAGAGCCGGTCGAGTTGCTTGAGCGCCTGCGCGCGGACGGTCTCCGGCATTCCCGCCGCCTCGACCTTCGAGCGGTACTCGCTCATCTCGCCCGAGCGCTCGTCGGCGTCGCCGAGCTCCTTCTGGATGGCCTTGAGCTGCTCGCGCAGGTAGTACTCGCGCTGGCTCTTGTCGATCTCGCCCTTGGCGCGCGTCTGGATCTTCTCCTGCATCTCCAGGAGGTTGATCTCCTTGGCGAGCAGTTCGTTGACCCGGCGCAGGCGCGCGACGGGGTCGGCGACCTCGAGGATCTCCTGCGCGTCGTGGACCCGCAGGCCGAGGTTGGAGCCCAGCAGGTCGGCCAGGCGCCCCGGGTCGTCGAGGTTCTCGGCGACGAGCATGATGTCCGGCAGCACCGCCTTGCCCATCGCGGCGACCTTCTGCATCTGCTCCTTGACCGAGCGCACGAGCGCCTCGATCTCCAGATCCCCGGGCGCCGCCTCGTGCTCGCGCAGCCGGCGCACCTGCACCTTGAGGAACGGCTCCTCCTGGAGGACCTTCTCGATGCGGGCGCGCGCCACCCCCTGGACGAGGATCTTGATGCGCCCGTCGGGCATCTTGAGCATGCGCATGATCAGCGCCGCCGTGCCCACCGGGTAGAGCTGGTCCGGCGCCGGCTCCTCGACGGTCTGGTCGCGCTGGGTCGCGAGGAAGATCATCCGGTCCTTCGCGAGGGATTCGTCGATCGCGCTGATCGAGAGCGTCCGCGCGACGAACAGAGGAATGATCATGTAGGGGAAGACGACGATGTCCCGCACGGGCAGCACGGGCAGCTCCTTCGGGATCTTCACGACCTCTTCCTTCTTGGTGCCGCTCATCGCTCGCCCCCCCCCTCGGCGCCGGCAGTCTGCACCGGGATCACCCGGCGGCTGCCCCGCCGTTCCTCGATCTTCGGCACGCGCACCTGGAGCACGCCGTCGCGATACGTCGCGGCGGCCCGGGTGACGTCGACGGCGCGCCCGGCGAGCACCGCGCGCCGGAACGGGCCGAAGGTGCGCTCCATGCAGAGGAAGTTGACCCGGCTCGGGCCGGGCTCCTCCGCCTTGAACCCCTCGATCACGATCAGCCCCTCGCCGGCGCTGACCCCGATCTGCGAAGCGTCGAGGCCGGGCAGCTCCGCCTCGACGATCAGCTCTCCGGCGGTCTCGAAGACGTCGATCGCGGGGAACTCCGTCTCCTCGATCGCCGGGTGCTCGGGCCGCCCCGCGGCGACGGGCCGCCCCGGAAAGTCCTCGTCCTCCGGTTCCCCGGCGAACGGATCGGCGGTCGTGCGCCGGAATCCCATGACGGCCTCCCCGCCTAGGCCCGGGCCGGCCGCCGCCGGCGCAGCAGCTCGCGCAGGTAGCGGCGGAACGGCGGGCCGAGCTCGGCGTTGGCGAGCGCGAACTCCACGGTCGCCTGCAGGAAGCCGAGCTTGTCGCCGGCGTCGTAGCGGCGTCCCTCGAAGAGCACGGCGTAGAGCGGGTAGTTGCGCTCGACGGTCAGGTCGCGCAGCGCGTCGGTGAGCTGCACCTCGCCCCCGCGGCCCCGCGGGGTGACGGCGAGGGACTCGAAGATCGCCGGCGCCAGGACGTAGCGGCCGATGATGGCCAGGTCGGAGGGGGCCTTGTCCGGGGCGGGCTTCTCGACGAGCCCCCGAACGCGGAAGAGGCGCCTGCTCCCCGCCACCGGCTCGGCCTTGATCACGCCGTAGCTGGAGATCTCGGGGCCGCGCACGCGCTGGACCGCGATGACCCCGCCGACGACCTCACCCGAGGAGCGGGCCAGCCGCTCGTAGGCGTCGATCAGCTGGCGCAGGCAGGGCACGCGGCCGCTGACGATGTCGTCGCCGAGGAGGACGGCGAACGGCTCGTCGCCGACCAGGTTGCGGGCGCAGAGGATCGCGTGCCCGAGCCCCAGCGGCTCGCCTTGGCGGACGTAGGCGAAGTTGGCGAGGTTCGTGATCTTGCGGACCTCCTCGAGCAGCTTGCGGTTGCCCTTGCGGTCAAGCGCGTGCTCGAGCTCGAAGATGGTGTCGAAGTGGTCCTCGATGGCCCGCTTGCCGCGGCCGGTGACGAAGACCGCGTCGGTGATGCCGGCGAGCGCCGCCTCCTCGACCACGTACTGGATCAGGGGCTTGTCGACGAGCGCCAGCATCTCCTTCGGCGAGGCTTTCGTGGCCGGCAGGAAGCGGGTGCCGAGGCCCCCGACAGGGAACACCGCCTTGGTGACGCTCACGTCCAAGCCTCCTCGCGCTCGCAGACGTTCCGGGTGGCGGACCGGGGAGTCCCGCCGCAGCCCATCGTAGGCGGTGCGGGGGCGCACCGTCAAGCGCGCCGAATGTTTCTTGACACCCGGGGCGCGGTTGTGCAAAATTCCGACGTTTTTCCGCGGTGAATGATGATCCGGTGCCGCGCCGGGCCAGGGCAGAGCCAGGGAGGACGCACATGCAGCGAGTTTCGGGAGCACGGGGGGCGCGCACCGCGCCGGGGAGCCTCTGGTTCCTCTTTCGACTGGTTGCGGTCGTTGCGGCCGCCTGGATCATGCAACCCGGGCCGGCGGCGGCGGTCGGCCGGACGGACTGCTTCGAGTGCCACAACGGCTCGGACGGGCCGACGGTGGACGAGAAGCTCTTCGACCAGACGGTCCACGCCGACCTCGACTGCACGGAGTGCCACGCCGACGTCAAGGACGTGCCCCACGACGCGCCGCTGAAGAAGGTCGACTGCTCGCAGTGCCACGACAAGGTGCAGGCCGTCTACAACGGCAGCATCCACGGGATGGCCCAGAAGTCCGGCGTGAAGGAGGCCGCCCGCTGCCCCGACTGCCACGGCATGCACAACATCTTCTCGCCGAAGGATCAGCGCTCGACGGTCTACCCGCTGAATCTCGCCGAGACCTGCGGCGCCTGCCACAGCAACGCGGCGCTGGCGAAGAAGTACGATATCCCGGTCGCCGACCCCTACCAGAAGTACAAGCAGAGCATCCACGGCCGCGCGCTGCTGCGCTCGGGCCTGGTCGTCTCCGCCGTCTGCAACGACTGCCACGGCACGCACGACATCCTGCCGCACACCGACCCGAAGTCGCGCATCAACTACCAGAACATCCGCAAGACCTGCGGCTCGTGCCACGAGGGCGTGCTGGCGCAGTTCAACCAGAGCGTGCACGGCAAGGCGCTCGACAGCGGCGCCAAGCTCCCCACCGGCAAGGGGGCGCCGACGTGCACGGTCTGCCACCACTCGCACGAGATCGTCCGCATCACCGAGGAGGACTGGAAGCTGCACAACCTCCAGGAGTGCGGCAACTGCCACGCCGACCGCATCAACACCTACCGCGAGACCTACCACGGCCAGATCACGACCCTCGGCTACGCCAAGGTCGCCCGCTGCAGCGACTGCCACGGCTCGCACAACATCCTGCCGCCCTCCGACCCCAAGTCGATCCTCGCGCCGGGGGCGAACAAGGTCCAGACCTGCCGCAAGTGCCACCCCGGCGCCAACGAGAACTTCACGAAGTACCAGCCGCACGCGGACCACAAGGACCGCGAGAAGTACCCGATCCTCTTCTTCACCTTCTACACCATGACCGCGCTGCTCTTCGGCACCTTCGGCTTCTTCGGCCTGCACACCCTGCTCTGGCTGATCCGCTCGCTCAAGGAGAAGCACAAGGCCCCGCCGCTGCGGATCACCGAGGAGAAGATGTACTGGCGCTTCGGCTTCTACGAGCGCGCGCTGCACTTCCTGATCATCGTCAGCTTCCTCACGCTCGCGATGACCGGGCTGCCGCTGAAGTTCAGCTACACGCACTGGGCGCGGACGCTCGCCTCCTTCCTCGGCGGCTTCGAGACCGCCGGCTTCGTGCATCGGGCGATGGGCGTCGTGACCTTCACCTACTTCGCCCTGCACCTGGGCAAGATCTTCCGCAGGGTCCTCAAGGGCGAGCAGGGCATGTTCGTCGGCCCGAACTCGATGGTGCCCCAGCTCAAGGACCTCGACGACCTGATCGGGACGATCAAGTGGTTCTTCGGCGCCGGCCCGCGGCCGAAGTACGACCGCTACACCTACTGGGAGAAGTTCGACTACTGGGCGGTCTTCTGGGGCGTCGGGATGATCGGGCTCTCGGGGCTCGTGCTCTGGTTCCCGACGCTCGCCGCGAAGGCGCTGCCCGGGTGGGCCTTCAACATCGCGATGATCATCCACTCCGACGAGGCGATCCTGGCCACGGGCTTCATCTTCGCGATCCACTTCTTCAACAGCCACCTGCGGCCGGAGAAGTTCCCGATGGACTTCGTGATCTTCACCGGGCGCGTGCACCTCGACGAGCTCAAGCACGAGCGGCCGATGGAGTACGAGCGGGTGCTGGCCTCGGGCGAGCTGGAGAAGCGCATGGGGATGCACGTGCTGCCCTGGCAGTACAAGGCCGCGCGCATCTTCGGGATGACGGCGCTGACCATCGGGTTGGCGCTGCTGCTGCTGATGATCTCGGTCTGGTTCGTCCACTAGGGGCGGGCGCGGCCCGCGTCTGAGGTCGCGGCCGGTGCGGGGCGGGCGCCCCGCACCGGCCGTCTTCTTTTCCGGGATCTGCGGCCGGGCGGCGCGCCCGGCGGTGCGCTACTGGGTCTTGAGCGGCTGGGTCGCGCGGCGCCAGGCGTTGATGCCGCCGTCGAGGTTGTAGACCTGCGTGTACCCCTTCTCCTGCAGCAGTTGCACCGCCGCGAAGCTGCGGCCGCCGATCGAGCAGATGAGCAGGATCGGCGCGTCCTTCGGCAGCGAGTGGCGTCCCTCCATGATGTCGATGAACGGGATGTTCCGCGAGCCCTCGATGTAGCCCTGGGCGTACTCCTGGGGGGCGCGCACGTCGACCAGCAGCAGGTCCTTGTGATCGGCCATGAGCTTCCGCGCCTCCGCCACCGGCAGGGAAGCCTTGTCGTCGATCATCTTCTGGCTGGCCGCCGGGGCCGGGGCCTCCGCGGCGCCCGCCGCGCCCGCCGCGCCGGCCAGCAGGCAGGCTGCCAGGAGGGCTGCGCCGAGGGTTCGGTTCCTGTCGATCCTCTTCAACACGGTTCCAGTGCTCCTTTCATATCCACCCGGACCCGGCGGCCCCGCCGCGCCGCTCCCGGCGCCCGCGGGGCCTCCCCACCGTGGGCCCGCCGTCCGGGGGCGGCGGGCAATCCATAATCATGCCACGAGGGCCGTGCTTCGGCAAATGCCGTTGGAGAACCTTCGTCGCGTCCGCCGGCCCGGTCGCCGTCGGCGCTCGCCGGCTGCCCACCGCGGGCGGTCGGCCTGATATGATGCCGCGGATGTCGGTGGCAAGCGGCGATGCGCGCGCCGGCAGCCTGGATCCCGTGCGGTTGTCGCGGCGGTGGTTCTGGCTGGCCGGTTCCGCCCTCACGGCGGCCCTGGTCCTGAGGGAGCCGGGGCACTTCCTCAACCCGCAGTTCTGGGCGGAGGACGCCTCGGTCCTCTTCAACCAGTCGTGGGAGGAGGGCTTCGTCCGCTCCCTGGTCACGCCCGCGTCCGGCTACCTGTACACCTTCGGTCGGCTCGTCGCGGGGCTGGCCCTGCTCCTGCCGCTCTCGTGGGCGCCGCTGGTGTTCAACCTGGCCGCGTGCGCGGTGCAGGCGCTGCCGATCTTCTACCTGCTCAGCGGCAGGCTCGGCAGGTATCTTCCGAGCCCGCTCGCGCGCCTGGCCGCGGCGGCGATCTACGTGGCCGCGCCCAACTCGTACGAGACCTACGTCAATCTGGCCAACAGTCAGTCGAACCTCGCCCTCGCCGCCCTGCTGGTCCTCCTCGCCGATCGGCCCGCCAGCCGCCGGGTTCAAGCGGCGGAGCTCTGCCTGCTGGCCGTGTTCGGGCTGACGGGTCCGTTCGGCATCGTCCTCCTTCCGGTCGCGGCGTGGACCCTCCTCGCGGGAAGGCGTGACGGGGCGCGAGGCTGGCGGATCGCCACGGCGGCGGTCCTGGCGGCGGGGGCTGTGGTCCAGCTTCCCATCATGGCGATTTCGGGGCGCGTCGCGGCCGACGCCGGCGGCCCGGTGACGCTGTCGCAGTGGCTCCAGATCATCTCGACCCATGTCTTCTACAACTCCGTGCTCGGCATCGAAAGGATGACCGACGCACGGTGGGCGGCCGACCTGGCGGCCAACCGCGGCGCACAGCTCCTCGCAGTGGCGGTTGTCGGCGTGCTGATCGCCTTCGTCATCCGCCGGCGCCACCGCGCGCTGGGCGGCCTGCTCTACCTCGCCGGCGCGACCGTCGCGCTCTCCTTCCTCTTTCCTTCGAACGGTCTGGAACACTGGCTCGCGCCGAGTTTCGGGCCGCGCTACTATCTGTACGCGACGTTGTTCGTGCTCTATGCCACGCTCCTGCTCTGCCTGCGGGGCGGCCCGCTGCGCTGGCTCGGCGCGGCGCTGGCGGTGCCGGCGCTGACCGTCGGGATCCCCGGCGACTTTCAGTACGAGAGGCACCTCGACACGCGGTGGGCGGACCAGGTCGCGGTCTTCGAGTCCCTGCCCGGCGGCGAACGCCTGCGCATCCCCGTGCAGCCGAGCCCCCACCTGTGGTTTACGCTGCGCAAGAAGATCGGGGAGCGGCGCGCTCCGCCGCTCGCCGGGCTGCGCAGGCGTCCCGGAGAGCTCGCCCACGGTGTGAACCAGCCGGCCTTCCGGGAGCGCGGCGGGGCGCAGCACGTGCAGTTGTCCGGCTGGGTCTCGAGCACCCATGAGGACGGGAATGGGTCCCGCGTCTGGCTGGCCGTTGACGGCCGCCTCTACCCGGCGCTGCAACGGGAGTTCTGCCTTGGCCGCTCGGACGCTGGGGGCGGTCCAGACAGGCACTACCTGCAGTTTCACCAGGAGATCCCGCTCGAGGAGCTGCGACCGGGGCGCCACAGAGTCTCGGTGGCGGTGCTCGATCCGGACCGCACCGCCTACCGTTCCGGCGTGGAGAAGCAGTTCGGCATCGTCGTCGACGGCCCGAGGCTCGTCACCACGGAGGTGCGCTGAACCCGTCCCGGCCGGCGCCAGGCGCTGAAGCGCCGGCCCCGGCGAGGGCGGCTTGACAGCCGGCGCGGGAACTCTGTTCAATCGGCGGCGTCAAAGGGCGTGCAGGGGACAGGAGGAGGCGTGCTCATGCGTGTGACGCGGTCGGCGGCGCTGCTCGTCGGGCTGCTCGTGCTGGCCGGCGGCCCGGCCGCGCCCGCGGCGGCAGCCGTGTCCGCCGCGGAGAAGGTCGCGATCGACCTGGAGTCGCGCATCGTCGAGGAGACCCTGCCCAACGGCCTGCGGGTGATCGTCCTGCCGCGGCACCAGTCGCCGACGGTCTCGCTCTCCATGCAGTTCCGGGTCGGCTCGGCGCAGGAGGCCGAGGGTGCGAGCGGCCTGGCGCACCTGCTCGAGCACATGATGTTCAAGGGCACGCGCACCCTGGGCACCCGCGACTGGGCCGCCGAGCGCCCGCTGCTCGAGCGCATCGAGGGGATCGTCGGCGAGCTCGACGCCGAGAGGCGCCGCGGCGCGGCGGCGGACGCCGCGCGCGTCGCCGACCTGGAGGCGCGCCTCGCGGCGGCCCAGGCCGAGGCGCGGAAGTACGTCGTCAAGGACGAGATCGACGCGATCTACACCGAAAACGGCGAGCAGGGCTTCAATGCGAGCACGGGCGTGGATGTCACGGCCTACAAGATCAGCCTCCCCGCCAACCGGCTGCCGCTCTGGGCGCGGATCGAGTCCGAGCGGCTGCGCGAGCCGGTCATGCGCGAGTTCTATTCCGAGCGCGAGGTCGTGCGCGAGGAGCGCCGCCAGTCCTACGAGAGCGACCCCTCGCGCAAGCTCTACGAGCTGCTCTTCGCGTCGGCCTTCTTCGCGCACCCCTACCGCCGGCCGGTCATCGGCTGGGACGGGGACGTGCGGTACCTGCGCGCGCCGCAGGCCGAGCGGTTCTTCCGCACGTGGTATGCGCCGAACAACACGGTGCTCGCGGTTGTCGGCGACGTGGACCCGGCCGCGTTCCTCGCGCTCGTGCGCGCCGCCTTCGGGTCGATCCCCGCGCAGCCGCTCCCGCCCGACACGGCGACGCCCGAGCCCGAGCAGCGCGGCGAGCGCCGGGTCGCGCTGGCGGCCGACGCCCAGCCGGAGCTGCTCATCGGCTGGCACAAGCCGACGCTCCCGACGTTCGAGGACTACGTCTTCGACCTGATCGACGGCCTGCTGACCACCGGCCGCACTTCGCGGCTGTACCGGCGCCTCGTCGAGGAGACGCAGGTGGCCGTCTCCGTCTCGAGCAGCAACGGCCTGCCCGGGGGGCGCTACGACAACCTTTTCACGGTCGGCGCGACGCCGCGCGCCCCGCACACGGCCGGCGAGGTCGAGGCGGCCATCGACGCCGAGCTCGCCCGCCTCATCGCCGAGCCGGCGGCGCCCGAGGAGCTGCAGCGCGTCAAGAACCAGCTGCGCGCCGATCTCGTGCGCGGTCTGCAGTCGAACGAGGGGATGGCCGCGACCCTCGGCTACTACGCGACGGTGGCCGGCGACTGGCGGTACCTGACGACCCACCTGGACCGGCTCGAGGCGATCACGCCGGCCGACATCCAGGCGGTCGCGGCGAAGTACCTGCGCCGCGAGAACCGGACCGTCGCGGTGATCGAGACGACGCAAGCAGGGGCGGATGCGCCTGACGAAAAATAGATCTGTCCCCTTTTCGCTGCTCGTCGCCTGCGTCGCGCTCGCGCTGGGAGGCTGCGCGGGGGCGCCGGCCCCGGACGCGCTGCGCGACGACCCGCGCGCGATGCGCTTTGCGACGCTGGCGCTGGCGCCGCCGCAGCCGAAGCGCGTGGTGCTCGAGAACGGCCTCGTCGTGTTCCTGCTGCGCGACACGGAGGTGCCGCTCGTCACGGTCCAGGCGCTGGTGCGCACGGGGGGCGTGCTGGAGCCCGCCGACAAGGTCGACCTCGCGGAGCTGACCGGGCGCCTGATGCGCACCGGCGGCACCGCCGCCTTCAGCGGCCCGGAGCTGAGCCGGCGCCTCGAGTCGCTCGGGGCGTCCATCGAGACCGGCATCGGCCGGCAGTCGGGGACGGCGTCGCTCTCGGTGCTCTCGCCGGACCTCGGGGTCGGGATCGAGCTGCTCGCGGAGGTGCTGCGCCGCCCGGTCTTCGACGCGGCGGAGCTCGAACGCGCCCGCCGCCGCCGCATCGAGGAGATCCGCCGCAGCAACGACGAGCCCAACGACATCGCCTTCCGCGAGTTCCGGACGGCGGTCTACGGAGACGACCCGCGCGGCCGGCAGCCGACCCCCGAGATGACGGCGGCGATCACGCGCGACGACATCGTGGACTTCCACGCCCGGTCCTTCCGGCCCGACCGCACGATCCTCGGGATCAGCGGCCGCTTCGACGAGGAGGAGCTGCTGGCGCTGCTGCGCCGGCACTTCGGCGATTGGCAGCCGGCGGGGGGCGCGGCGCCGGTCTTCCCGGTGCCGTCGCGGCCGCCGCAGGCCGGGGTGTATCTGGCGGCGAAGAAGCTGCCGCAGGCGACGATCATCATGGGGCACCTGGCGCCGCCCAAGGACTCGCCCGACTTCTACGCCTTCTCGGTGGTCGACCACATCCTCGGCGGCTCCGGCTTCGGCTCGCGGCTGACGTCCGAGATCCGCTCGAACCGCGGGCTGGCCTACAGCGTTGGCAGCTTCTACCGCGGGGACATCGGCTACGGGGTCTTCGGGGCGTACTGCATGACCAAGAGCGCCAGCGCGCTGGAGGCCGCGCGGCTGATGCGCGGGATCATCGGGCGCGTGCGGGACGAGGGGGTCACGGCCGCCGAGCTGCGCCGGGCCAAGGACGCGATCGTGAACAACCTGATCTTCTCCGTCGACGGCACGCGCGAGGTGGTGGCGCAGCGGATGTCGTTCGAGTACGACGGCCTGCCCGCGGACTTCCTCGAGCGCTACCGCGACCGCATCGAGGCCGTGTCGCTCGAGGACGTGCGGGCCGCGGCCGCCCGCCTGCTGCACCCGGAGGCGCTCTCGGTGGTCGCCGTCGGCGAGGAGGCCGCGATCGCGCCGCTGGCAGAGCTGGGCCCGGTGACGAAGGTCACGCTGCGCCGGTACTAGCCCGGGCACTGCGCGGGCCGGTCGGTGCCGCATGGCAATGCCGGGCCCCGGCCCGGCGGCGCCTGTTCTCTTTAGTCGCGCCCTGTTGTCCTCAGGAGTCGAGAGCCTTCACCGGCTGGCGCGACAGCCCAGTCGCCGGCACCTCGGCACTTCACTGACCCGGCCGGCGACTGATGGCCGTTCACAGGCGCCCCCGGGCCGTGGCCCTGTTCACCGGTACGGCCTGGGACGGAGCGGGGGCGGGGGGCTGTCGGGCGCGCGCATTGTGGAGCGCGAGGGAACCGCAGCGGCCGGACCGGAGCGTCCCCGCCGGGGCGAAACGCATTGTTTGAGCCCCGCAGGGGCGAGTTATGCGTTTCGAGCGCAGGGCCGGACGGGCTGCGGTCGAGCGCGCAACTCAGCGCACGCCCGACAGCCCCCCGCCCCCGCGGCACGTGGACGTGTTGCGAGACGGAAGCGAACGGGCGCCCCCGGGCCGTGGCCCGGCACAGGCACGACTGCATCCGCTGCGCGGGTCGCCGGGGAGCGGATCATTTCGTCCTGGCAAGGCAGCGGGGATGGGCGCGCGGAGGCGTACTGGTGTACGCCGCGCCACCGCCACTCGCAGACTCGCGACGGCAAGGACCGCACCGCCGCCAGGGCGGAAAGAGCCCTCGCCGGCCCCCGTGCTGCATTAGGACGGGTCCTCCGGCGGCAGCAGCGTGATCGTGCTCGTGATCGGCACCGGCGCGCGCAGCGTCAGGCCGACCGAGCAGTACTTCGTCTCCGAGAGTTCCACCGCCCGCGCCACCGCCGCCGGGTCGACCCCGCGACCGCGCACCCGGTACTCGACCGAGATCCCCACGAAGCGCTTGGGCGGCTCCGTGGACAGCTCGCCGCGCACCACCAGCTCCAGGCCGGTCACGTCCTGGCGCTTCTTGCGCAGGATCGAGATCACGTCCATCCCCGTGCACCCGGCAAGCCCGAGCAGCAGCAGTTCGTTGGGCCGGACGGCGCTGTCGAGCCCGCCGCTGGACTCGCCCGTGTCCATGACCACCGCGTGGCCCGAGTCGGCCTGCCCGACGAAGCGCATGCCGCCGCAGAACGTCACCTTCGCCTCCATGTCCTTCCCCCTCCCGTTGCCGCGAGCCGATGCCGCATTGTAGCTCCCGGCCGGCCGCGCGGCCATCGGTTCCTGCCGGGGCGCCCGCCGCGGGACCGTGCCGTTTGACACGCAGGGTCATTCCCCTTGATAATCGCGCGACATCAATGCGTTTTCCCATTCTGAGGGAGGCGGAGGCTTGAGGCGACGGCTCTGGGGCGTCCTTGTGGCGGCACTCGTCGCAAGCGCGCCTCTGCCGGCGCCGGCGGTCGTCACGCACGACCTCCTGCAGGACACCCCGCGCACCCGCGATCTGCTGCGCGAGGAGACGAGCGCCTCGGCGCTGGCGCCGCGGGAGTCGGCCGCCGTCCCGAAGGCGGCGGCATCGGCGCGGGGTGATTTCGAGACCATCTGGTTCGCGCGCGAGAAGTACCTCCAGATCGGCGAGGCCGATCGCGCCGAGGAGCAGCTGGGCCTGCTCGTCGCGACCGCCGCCGAGCGCGGGGTGCGCAACCTCCCCGAGTACGGGACGGTGCTGGTGCGCGAAGCGTCCCGCCGCATGCGCACGGGGGACTGGGCCCAGGCGGCGAAGGCACTCGGGTGGGCCCGGCGCCTGGCACCCGACGAGCTGACGGTCTACACGACCGGGGCTCTCCTGGCGCTGCGGCGCAACCCGATCAACGTCGTGCCGATCATCGACGAGCTGCGGGGTGCCGCGCGCGCCATCGGCCGCAGCTTCCGGCTCCAGGTCTGGCTGCGGGAGAACCTGCTCGGGACGGCGGTCGCCGGGCTCTCGTTCTTCTTCGCCTTCTCGCTGCTCGTCGCCGCCGTCGTCGCCGCGCCGAGCCTGGTCCACGACCTGCGCGAGGCCACGGTCTTCGGCACGCCGCGGCTGCGCGCGTTCTTCGCGTGGGGGGTGCTCGCCCTGCCGGTGCTGCTCGGCCTCTCGCCCTGGTGGTGGGTCATCGTCGCCGCGCTCCTGCTGTGGCCCTATTTCCCGACGCCCGCCCGGGTGCTCGTCGTCCTCGGCGCCCTGTTCCTCCTCGCGCTGCCGGTGCTGACGCGCGAGCGGGCGGTGCTCCTCACGACCTCCGAGCGGCCGGTGCTCGGTGCGGTGGTGCAGGTCCGCGAGGGCAACTGGACGGCCGCGGACCACGCGGTGCTCAAGGCGGAGGCCGAGCGGGGGAGCGCCGGGGTCCCCACCGTGACGGCGCTCGCGCTGGCGGCGCGCCACCTTGGGAACCTCGACGACGCGGAGGCGGCCCTCCGCGCCGGGCTGCAGGTCGCGCCGGGGGACGCCTCGCTCTGGAACAACCTCGGCACCGTCGCCTTCGCGCGCCAGGACCTCGCCGGCGCCATCGCGGACTTCAGCAAGGCCGCGGAACTCGCCCCCGGGCTCTTCGCGCCGCACCGCAATCTGGCCGTCTCCTACCGTGAGAGCTTCAAGTTCGCCGAGGGCGAGGCCGAGGCCCGCCGCAGCGGCGAGCTCGACCCGGACGCCGCGGCGTTCTACGCGGGGCTGGATGCCGCGCGCGTCAAGGGCGCGACCGCCGACGCGCTGCCGGCCCTGCCGGCGCTCTGGAAGATGGCCCGGACGCGCGGCGACGAGGAGGAGGCGGCGGTCGATCACGTCTGGGGTGCGCTGATGCTCGGCGCGCCGATCCACGTCTGGCCCGCGGTGGTGATCGCGCTGGCGCTCGCGAGCGCCGGCCTCGGCTTCTGGCGGCTGCGGCGCACGCCGGCGGGGGAGTGCCAGCGCTGCGGCAAGCTCTTCTGCCCGCGCTGCCAGCCGGGCCGGCGCGGCGAGCTGTGCTCGCAGTGCCACCACATCTTCGTCAAGAAGGAGGGGGTGGACGCGCGGGTGCGGGTGCAGAAGATGGGCGAGATCAAGGCCTGGCGCCGCCGCGTGCGCGTGCGCCACCTGGTCTGCGCCGCGCTCGCACCCGGGGGCGGCCACCTCTCGGCGGGGCGCTTCCGGGCCGGCCTGCTCTTCCTGCTGCCGGCGTCCTTCCTCGAGGCGCGGCCGCTCTTCGGCGGCGGCTACCCCTCGCCCTGGAGCCTCGCCGGCCCCGCGGCGGCGTGGGCGTCCGGCGTGGGGATCGGGCTCTTCGTGGTGCTCTGGGCGCTGAGCCTCTGGCTGACCTTCCGCATGGAGGAGTAACCGGTGGCATTGGAGGGGACGTTCAGCGACTTCGGGCTGGCCGACATCCTGCAACTGGTCGGCCACCAGAAGAAGACCGGCGTGCTCACCGTGCGCGGCGAGGGCGGCCGGCTGGTGACGGTCTCGTTCGAGAAGGGCATGATCGTCTTCGCCGACGAGTTCCAGCGCACGGAGAACGAGCGCCTCGGCAACGTGCTCCTGCGCACGCGGCGCCTGAGCCAGGAGCAGCTGGCGCGGGCGATGGAGGTGCAGCAGGGCACGGGCCAGCGGCTCGGCTACGTCCTCGTCGAGCAGAAGCTGATCTCGCAGCAGGAGCTGCGCCAGGCGCTGCAGCTGCAGGTCAAGGAGAGCGTCTACCGGCTCTTCCGCTGGCAGGAGGGCAGCTACCACTTCAGCCCGGAGCCGGTCACCTTCGACCGCGAGATCTACGCCCCGGTGCCGGCCGAGCTGGTCCTCATGGAAGGCGTCCGGATGATCGACGAGTGGCCGATCCTCGAGCGCAAGATCCCGAACTTCCAGGTGGTCTTCGAGCGGGTCTCGGGCGCGCCGGCGACGCTCCCGGCGCGGCCCGGGAGGCCGGCGAAGGCGGACATCGAGGAGCTGATGGCGATCGTCGACGACGGCGAGGAGCCCGCGCCGGCCGCGGCCGCCGCGACCGCGCCCGGGGGCGAGGGGCTCGGGCAGCGGGAGAGCGCGCTGCTTGCGCTCGTGGACGGCGAGCGGACGGTCCAGGACCTGATCGACATCGGCCAGCTTGGCGAGTTCGAGACCTGCAAGGTGCTCTACGGGCTGATCTCGCTCGGGCTGGTGCGCCAGCGCGCGGTCGCGCGGACGGCCGCGGCGCCCGCCCCCGCCGGCGCC
>DATDCY010000097.1 GCA_036524115.1 bacterium
GACCCCGGGGTCGAAGCGCAGCCGCTCGAGCAGCGTCGCGGCGGTCTCGCTCCAGAGCCATTCGCCGGCCTGCTCGGCGCGCCGCGCGGCCAGGGCGCCGCCGGCGGCGAGCGTCTCGCGGTAGCGGCGCATCGTCGCCCAGGCCGCCGCGATGCCGGCGCCGGTCAGCGCCGAGCACGCCTCGACAGGGACCTCCCACCCGGGCGTGCGCGGTCGCAGCAGCCCCAGCGCGTTCCGGTAGGCGTCGACGGCGCGCGCGGCCGGCGCGGCCAGCTCGCCGTCCGCCTTGTTGACCAGCACGAGGTCAGCCAGCTCGACGATCCCGCGCTTGATCCCCTGCAGCTCGTCGCCGCCGCCCGGGACCAGGAGCAGCACGAACAGGTCGGTCATGCCGGCGACCGCGGTCTCGCTCTGGCCGACGCCGACCGTTTCGACGATGACGACGTCGAAGCCCGCGGCCTCGCACACGAGCAGCGCCTCGCGCGTGCGCCGGGCGACGCCGCCGAGCGACCCGCCGGAGGGGCTCGGCCGGATGAAGGCCTCGGGGCGGCGCGAGAGCTCGGCCATCCGCGTCTTGTCGCCGAGGATCGAGCCGCCGCTGGCGGGCGAGGAGGGGTCGACCGACAGGACCGCGACCCGCAGGCCCTCCGCGATCAGGTGCAGGCCGAGGGCCTCGATGAACGTGGACTTGCCCGCGCCGGGGACGCCGGAGACGCCGATGCGGAAGGAGCCGCCGGCTGCGGGCGCGAGCATCTCGATGAGCCGCGCCGCCTCGTCGCGGTGGTCCGCCCGCGTGGACTCGACGAGCGTGACCGCGCGCGCCAGCGCCCGCCGGTCGCCCTTCCGCACGTCGCCCGCCAACTGATCTGTCGTGTCCATTGTCCCTTCAGCTCGTCCAGCCCGCATCGCTACGTGCACGTGCTCGCGGGGCCGGGGCGGTGCCGTGCGGCCGCCTCGCTCCGCGCTCGACCGCAGCCCGTCCGGTCCTCCGCTCGAAACCTGTAACTCGCCCCTTCGGGGCTCAGACAACAGGTTTCGCCCCTCCGGGGCCGCTCCGGCCCGAACGCTGCGGGACCCGAGCGCTCCGCTATGCGTCCGCCCGTCACCGCCCCGCCCCCGCTCGGGCCCAAGCCGAACCGGTCTTGAGGGCGCCGGCCCGGGGGCGCCTGTGAACGGTCATAATGCGCCGGCCGCGTGCTGTGTCCGCTGAGGGTGGCCGGCGCATTGACAGTCGAGCAGCTGATGAGTGCTCCCGCCGATTGAAGGTGGCAGGGCGAGACGGAAGTGAACAGGCGCCCCCGGGGCCGTGGCCCGGCACAGACATGCAGAATTCACGGTACGGAGAGGCCGCTCAGAAGGGTCCAGATGCAAGGCGCGGGACGAACCGCGGACTGAGGCGGGCTGGTGCCCGCCGCAGGGAGGCGGGAGGAGCGCAACGCCGCAGATGGGCCCTTATCAGCGGCCGTCACGCTACTGTTTGAACTCCAGGATGGGCTGGTCGACGGCGAGACTGTCGCCCTTCCTGGCGAGCACCGCCGCCACCACCGCGTCCCGCTGGGCGAGCAGCGTGTTCTCCATCTTCATCGCTTCCACCACCGCCAGCACCTCGCCCTCCTTGACCTCCTGGCCCGGCGCGACCGCGATCGACACGAGCAGCCCCGGCATCGGCGAGAGCAGGAAGCGCGAGAGGTCGGGGGGCGGCTTGTGCGGCATGAGCGCCTGCAGCTCGGCCTCGCGCCGCGAGAGCACGAGCACGTCGGACTGCGAGCCCGAGTGGCTGAGGCGGTAGCCGATGCCGCGCCGCTCCACCTGCACGGCCACGGGGGCGTTGTTGACGGTGCCGGTGAACAGCGGCTCTCCGAAGCGCCAGTCGCTGCGCACGGCGTAGAGCGCGCCCTGCCAGGTGACGTCGTGGCCCCCGGGGACCGCGACGACGCGCGCCGGGACGGACTCGCCGCCCGCGAGCACCACCCACTCGTCCGGCACGACGCGCTCGTGCCCCGGGAGCTGCCCGGAGACCGTCGCCTCGCGGTCGCTGTGCAGCCGATGGATCGCTGCGGCGACGGCGGCGATGAGCGACGGGTTCTCGTGGGGCACATCCCCGGGGTGGAAGCCGTTCGGGTACTCCTCGGCGATGAAGTTCGTCGTGATCCTGCCCTCGACGAAGCGGGGGTGCTGCACGAGCGCGGTGAGGAAGCTGATGTTGTGCTGCACGCCGCGGATCACGAAGCGGTCGAGCGCGGTGCGCAGCCGCAGCAGGGCCTCGTCGCGGCTCGCACCGTGGGTGACGAGCTTGGCGATCATCGGGTCGTAGTACATCGAGACCTCGCCGCCCTCGTAGACGCCGGTGTCGACCCGCACGCCCTCGCCCGTCGGCGGCGGCGCGTAGCGCACCAGCCGGCCGGTGGACGGGAGGAACTTGCGGAACGGGTCCTCGGCGTAGACGCGCGCCTCCACGGCCCAGCCGTCGAGCCGCACCTGCTCCTGCGTCAGCGGCAGGCGCTCGCCCGCGGCGACGAGCAGCATCAGCTCCACGAGGTCGAGACCGGTGACGAACTCGGTGACCGGGTGCTCGACCTGCAGCCGCGTGTTCATCTCGAGGAAGTAGAAGTTGCGCCGCGCGTCGACCACGAACTCGACCGTGCCCGCCGAGGTGTAGCCGACGGCGCGCGCCAGCGCCACGGCCTGCTCGCCCATGGCGCGGCGGGTGGCGGCGTCGAGGAACGGCGAGGGCGACTCCTCGAGCACCTTCTGGTGGCGCCGCTGCACCGAGCACTCGCGCTCGTTGAGGTACAGCGTGCTGCCGTAGGCGTCCGCGATGACCTGGATCTCGATGTGCCGCGGTTGCTCGATGAACTTCTCGACGAAGACGCGCGCGTCCCCGAAGCTCGAGGCCGCCTCGCTGGAGGAGCGCGCGAAGCCCTCGCGGCACTCGCGGTCGTTGTGCGCGATGCGCATCCCCTTGCCGCCGCCGCCCGCGCTGGCCTTGAGCATGACCGGGTAGCCGATCGCGCGCGCGATCTCCACGGCGTGGTCGGCGTCGCGCATCACGTCGAGGGCCCCGGGGATCACGTTGACGCCGGCGTCCGCCGCGATCTTCTTCGAGGTGACCTTGTCGCCCATCGCGGCGACCGCGGTCGGGGGCGGGCCGATGAAGACGATCCCGGCGGCCGCGAGCGCCTCGGCGAAGCGCGGATTTTCCGAGAGGAACCCGTAGCCCGGGTGCACCGCCTCGGCGCCCGTCTGTTTGCAGGCCGCGATGATGCGGTCCGCCAGCAGGTAGCTCTGCGCGGCCGGCGGCGGGCCGATGTGCACGGCCTCGTCGGCGAGCCGCACGTGCAGCGCGTCGCGGTCGGCGTCGGAGTAGACGGCGACGGTCCTGATGCCGAGGCGCTTCGCCGTCGCGATGACGCGGCAGGCGATCTCGCCCCGGTTCGCGATGAGTATCTTACCGAACACGGCAGTTCCCCGAAGGGGTACCCCAGGCTTCAGCGCGCGAGGATTTTTTCGTCAGGGCAAGGAGGCTGTTGAGCGAGCGCGGAGGCGTACGGTCTGTACGCCGCACAAGCGAGCGAGACAACGACGCCGCCATGGCGAAAAGAGACCGCGCGCTCACAGCGGGATGTTGCCGTGTTTGCGCCATGGGTTCTCCAGCTTCTTGTCGCGCAGCATTGCCAGCGAGCGGCAGATCCGCGTGCGCGTGTCCCGCGGCAGGATCACGTCGTCGATGTAGCCGCGGTGCCCGGCGATGAAGGGGTTGGCGAACTTCTGCCGGTACTCCTCGGTGCGCTCGGCGAGCTTCGCGGGGTCCGCGGCGTCCTTGCGGAAGATGATCTCGACCGCCCCCTTCGGCCCCATGACCGCGATCTCGGCGGTCGGCCAGGCGAAGTTCACGTCGCCGCGCAGGTGCTTGGAACTCATGACGTCGTAGGCGCCGCCGTAGGCCTTGCGCGTGATGACCGTGACCTTGGGCACCGTGCACTCGGCGAAGGCGTAGAGCAGCTTCGCGCCGTGGCGGATGATGCCGCCGTACTCCTGCGCCGTGCCCGGCATGAAGCCCGGCACGTCGACGAAGGTGATGATCGGGATGTTGAAGGCGTCGCAGAAGCGCACGAAGCGCGCGCCCTTGTCCGAGGAGTTGATGTCGAGGCAGCCGGCGAGCACCATCGGCTGGTTGGCGACGATGCCCACCGTCGCGCCCTGCATCCGGCCGAAGCCGGTGACGATGTTCTTCGCGTACTCGGCCTTGAGCTCGAAGAACTCCCCGTCGTCGAGGACCTTCGTGATCAGCTCCTTGATGTCGTAGGGCTTGTTCGGGCTGTCGGGCACGAGCGTGTCGAGCGACCACTCCACGCGCTCGGCGGGGTCGTTCGTGGCGAGCACGGGCGGCTTCTGGCGGTTGTTCAGCGGCAGGAAGTTGAGGAAGCGGCGCATCAGCAGCAGCGCCTCGACATCGTTCTCGAAGATCCCGTCGGCGACGCCCGAGCGCGTGGCGTGCGTCACCGAGCCGCCGAGCTCCTCGTGCGTGACCTGCTCGTGCGTGACGGTCTTGACCACGTCGGGGCCGGTCACGAACATGTAGGAGGTGTCCTTGACCATGAAGATGAAGTCGGTCATCGCCGGCGAGTAGACGGCGCCGCCGGCGCAGGGCCCCATGACGATCGAGATCTGCGGCACGACCCCCGAGGCCAGCACGTTGCGCTGGAAGACGTCGGCGTAGCCGGCCAGCGAGACGACGCCCTCGTGGATGCGCGCGCCGCCCGAGTCGTTGATGCCGATCACCGGCACGCCCACGCGCATCGCGTGGTCCATGATCTTGCAGATCTTCTCGGCGTGCGCCTCCGAGAGCGCGCCGCCGAAGACCGTGAAGTCCTGCGAGAAGATGAACACCGCGCGCCCGTGCACCGTGCCGTAGCCGGTGACCACGCCGTCGCCGGGCACCGTCTTGTCGCCCATGTCGAAGTCCGTGCAGCGGTGCTCCACGAACATGTCCCACTCCTCGAAGGAGCCCTCGTCGAGGAGCAGCTCGATGCGCTCGCGCGCGGTGAGCTTGCCCTTGGCGTGGTGGGCCTCGATGCGGGCCCGCCCGCCCCCGAGCCGCGCCCCGGCGCGCTTCTCCTCCAGCTTCTTCAGAATCTCCTGCATGGGCCGGAAGTATAGAACAGAACTCGGGGGAATAGGCAATTCCTTGGGGAGGGCGGCGCGCGAAGGGGTGCCGCGACATCGGCGTCGCGGCACCCAGATCGCTCTTTATCGTGGAGCTACTGGAGCACCCTGCAGTCTCCCGGGCTGCGGCAGACACTAGCCTGCAGCGGCGGGGTGAACACATCCGGCGCGGTGATGAACCAGAAGCCGGTCTGACCGTCCCACGTCAGGGGCCCGAGGCCGGGAATCTCAAGGAAGTCCATCGCCCCCAGGGGGGTGGTCGCCTCCACATGCAGTTCGTTGGTGACGTAATTGTAGGTGCCGGCGACGATCGTGATGGTGCTCGATTGCGCCGCATATTCGTAGCACCCGAGGTCGACAACCGCAAGGCCGTCGCCATCGCCATCCTGGATTCTGTTCATTCCCAGGAGATCCAGGCTGCCCGCGTCGGCATTACTCCCGGAGTCGATGGGTGGGACACCGACGCCGCTGAGAGTGTAGGGATCGTTCCCCATGCCGCTGAAATGGGGGTCTACGTCCCAAGCTCCCGGCCAGCCGCCTTCGACGATGGAGTTCTGCGCGGTCAGCGTGGCGTACGGAGTGAGATAGACCTCGTCCGGCGTCCCCGGCGCAGTGTTGCCCCAAAGGATCGAGTTGACGATGCCCGCTCCCACGTCGACACAGGCGATCCCGCCGCCGCCGATCGCCGCGGTGTTGCCCGCGACCGTGCAGTTGACCAGAGTCGCCGGGCTGGGCCCGAAGGTGCTGACGCCGCCGCCGGCGGCCGTCGTCGAGACGTTGCCGGTCACCAGGGAATCGCGGACGCTGATCGTCAGGCCATTGTTCGTCGCGATGCCGCCGCCGCCGGAGTAGGCGGTGTTGTCCTGGATGCGGCAGCGCGCCACGGTCACCGTTCCGCACAGATAGAGCCCGCCGCCTCTGCCGCTGGCTCCCGTGGTGGTGTTGCCCGAAATGGTGCAGTCGCTGATGGTTGCGGTCGGCGTCGCGTAGATGCCCCCGCCTTCGGCGACGGACCGGTTGCCCGTGACGGTGGAATCCTCGAGGGTCAGTGTGGTGTCCTGGGCATCGATGCCTCCGCCGGAGTAGCCCGCCTTGTTGTCGCTGATCGTGGTGCCCTGGATCAGCAGCGTCGTGAACCGGCCCCGCAGACCGCCGCCCTGCCCAACGGCGGTGTTGTCGCTGATGACGCTGTCGACGATCACCGGAGAGCCGCCCTCCAGGAAGAGTCCGCCTCCGGCGTCGCCGGTGTTGTTGCCGATGATCCGCACCCGCTCGATGCGCGGGGAGGAGTTGTACGTGCAGATCCCGCCTCCTTTCGAGAGGATGGAGACGGTGCTGTTGCCGACGATGCGCGTATCGAGCACCGTCGGGGTGCCGCCATTCATGTAGATGCCCCCGCCCCGTAATGCGAGATTGCCTTGTATAATGCAGTTCTGGATCACCGGTGATGAACCGCTCGTGGCGATTCCTCCACCGTAGGTACTGGCTCCGCCGCCGTTCATGATGGTGAAGCCGCTCAACGTCGAAACGGCACCCTGGTCGGCGCCGAAGGTGACGACGGCGGCGTTTGCGGTACCCTTGATGATCGTTCTTTCAGGACCTTGACTGGAGCTAACCGTGATGGCTATTGCCCCGAAGTAGATGGGACCCGAATAGACTCCGGAGGCGACGACGACGTTATCCCCACTGCGGGCCGCGGCGATGGCGGCCTGGATGGTGCTGTACTGGGAGGGAACGTTCAGGGTGGCTGCGCGAGCGATGCTGAAAGCGCCTGCAAGGAAGATGGTGGCAACGAGAGCGGACCCGAGGATCCTTCGCAGCATGCGGTCCTCCTTCTCATTCGGAACCGATGGCTGTTTCACCCGGCGGCGGGGCCGCGACGGGTGGCTGAAGATCCAATCCTGCAGCCGACCAGCGGCAGGGCGATCCAAGGCTCAAAGCACGACGCCTATACCAATCACCCCCTTCCCCGGAGCGCAGTGGCGGAACCTTGGTGCAGTCGACCTCGGCGCGCGGCCGGCGAACGCCCGCGAGATCCGAGCCCGGACCTGTGGGTGGATCGTATGAGGAAATTCGAATGGTTGCAACCCGATGTGATGGAAGAGAAGGGTGCGCACCCTCAGATTAGCCGCGGTCGCTGTGGAGCCGTCGCCCAGGACGTCAGTCGGGCTGCTGGAGGAAGACGCGAACCTGCCGGGGGCGCACGCGGACGGTCTCGCCGCGCTCCAGGCCCAGGTCGGCGAAGCGCTCCGCCGTCAGCGCCACCTCGAAGGTCTCCCCGGTGTCGACCCGCTGGAGGTCGACGCGCGCGACGGGCCCGAGCCGGCGCACCTGCAGCACGGTGGCCGCGAGCCCGCCGTCCCGGCCGTCGGCGCGCTCGAGCTCCATCTCGTGGGCGCGCACGTACCCGACGGCGTGCGAGGCGCGGATGTCCGCGTGCTCGGGGACGTCGATTTCGTAGTCCCCGAGGCTGAGGCGGCCCCGGTGCACGCGGCCGCGGAAGAGGTTCACGTTGCCGAGGAAGTCGAGGACGAACGGCGAGGCCGGGCGCTCCCAGACCTCCTCGGGGGTGCCGACCTGCTCGATGCGCCCGGCGTTCATGAGCACGACCCGGTCGGCCACCTCGAGCGCCTCCTCCTGGTCGTGGGTCACGAAGACGCTCGTCACGTGCAGCTCGTCGTGCAGCCGCCGCAGCCACAGGCGCAGCTCGCGGCGCACGCGCGCGTCCAGCGAGCCGAAGGGCTCGTCGAGCAGCAGCACCTTCGGCTCGACGGCCAACGCCCGCGCCAGCGCCACGCGCTGCTGCTGGCCGCCCGAGAGCTGCCCCGGCGTGCGGTCGGCGAAGCGCTCGAGCTGCACGAGGCGCAGCAGCTCCATGACGCGGGAGCGGATGTGCTCCTTCGAGGGGCGCTCGCGCCGCGGCCGCACCTGCAGCCCGAAGGCGACGTTGTCGAAGACCGACATGCGGCGGAAGAGCGCGTAGTGCTGGAAGACGAAGCCGACCCGGCGCTCGCGCGCGGCCAGCGCCGCCGTGTCCTCGCCCGAGACGCGCACCGTGCCGGCGTCGGGGGCCTCGAGGCCGGCGACGATGCGCAGCAGCGTCGTCTTGCCGCAGCCCGACGGCCCGAGCAGCGCGACCAGCTCGCCCGAGCGCACCTGAAGGTCGATGTCGCGCAGCACCGTGACCTGGCCGAAGATCTTCGTGACCCCGCGGACCTCGATGCTCACGCGACACCTCCCGCGGCCGCGGCCCCGCCGGAGCGGCCTGCCGCGACCCGCCGCTGCAGCAGCTTCTTCACCGCGACCGTGAAGAGCGCCAGCAGCGAGAGCAGGGAGGCGACGGCGAAGGCGGCCGCGAAGTGGTACTCGTTGTAGAGGATCTCGACCTGCAGTGGCACCGTGGTGGTCTCGCCGCGCACGTGTCCCGAGACGACCGAGACCGCGCCAAACTCGCCGAGCGCCCGGGCGCTGGCGAGCACGATCCCGTAGAGCAGCCCCCAGGAGATGTTCGGCAGCGTCACGCGCCGGAAGATCTGCCAGCCGCGCGCGCCGAGGGTGAGCGCGGCCTCCTCCTCCTGCGAGCCGCCGGCCTCCATGAGCGGGATCAGCTCGCGCGCGACGTAGGGCAGCGTCACGAAGAGCGTCGCGACGATGATCCCCGGCAGCGCGAAGATGATCTTGACGCCGTGGGCCGCGAAGTGCCGGCCGAGGATCCCCGCGTCGCCGAGCAGCAGGATGAAGACCAGGCCCGAGACGACCGGCGAGATCGACAGCGGCAGCTCGATCAGCGAGGAGAGCAGCCGGCGGCCCGGGAAGCGGAAGCGGGTGACGGCCCAGGCCGCCGCCAGGCCGAAGGCGAGGTTCGCGGCGACGACGATGGCCGTGACCGTCAGCGTCAGCCGCACCGAGAAGAGCGTCTCGGGGTCGCGCACCGCCTCCCAGAAGGCGCCCGCGCCCTTGGCGAAGGCCTCGGCGAAGACCACCGCCAGCGGCAGCACCAGGAAGAGGGCGACGACCGCCAGCGCCGCGGCCGTCAGCAGGAGGCGGACCGCGAGCGGGTCGCGCGCGGCGGACCGGGAGGCGGGGGCCGGGCCGCTAATCCGCGCGCGGG
>DATDCY010000098.1 GCA_036524115.1 bacterium
GCGCCGGTGCGGCCGGCGCAGGCCGGCGACGCAGGCGCGCGCGGCGCCGAGCGCGCAGAGCATCGAGAGCACGTCCTTGCGCTCGGCCGCCCAGGCGACGGACTCGACGTGCAACGGGTGGACCGCGAACAGGGCCGCGGCGAGCGCGCTCGACCAGAGGGCGCCCGTGAGCGCGCGCAGCAGCGAAAAGAGCAGCACGACGTTCGCCGCGTGGAGCGCGAGGTTCACCGCGTGGTGCCCCGCCGGGCGCAGGCCGAAGAGCTGCACGTCGGCCAGGTGCGAGACCCAGGTCAGCGGGTGCCAGTTCCCGCCGCGCGTCGTCGTGAAGGCCCAGGCGAGGCCCGCCCCGCCCAGGCCGCGGGCGAGCTCCGGGTTCGCCGTGATGTAGAGGTCGTCGTCGTAGTTGACGAAGCCGTTGCGGAGGACCCCGCCGAGCGCCGCCGCGGTCAGCAGCACGAGCAGAAGCGAGACCGTTACCGCGGTCCGCGGTCTCCCCGTGCGGGGCGCGGCGCTGTCGCTCACGGGATGATTCTCATCGGGGCGGCGAAGGCTGTCAATGACGCGGACGACAGCGGGTATATAATTGAGCAGTCATGTTGGAATTGGGCGAGGTGGCGGGAAGGACGGGAAGCCGATGAGGCGCGGGGTCCGCGCAGCCCTCCTCGGCGCGGCGGCGGCCGCCGTGTTTGCCGCCGGGTTCGGCGTGGGGCGCCGGAGCGTTCCGCGGGGGCCCGCGACGGGGGCGGATTCGTACGAGATCCGCGCCGGCGGGCACAGCTACACCAACCCGCTCCTGGAGTGCGAAGTCGGGGGCGAGCGGTTGTATCGCGCGATCCGGCCGTTCGGCGCGGGGCTCGAGAAACTGGCGCCAACGCTCGCCGGGGAGGGGCGCGTCGACGATGTCGCGGTCTACTTCCGGGACCTCAACAACGGCGCGTGGATCGGCTGGCACGAGCAGCAGCAGTTCGTTCCGGCGAGTCTGGCGAAGCTGCCCATCGTGCTCGCGGCGTTCTTGCAGGCGGATGCCGACCCCGCCTTCCTGGCGAGGACCATCGTCTACCAGGGGGGACCGGCGGAAGCGGACCCCGACTTCGCGAACCCTGAGTCCAACCTCGAGCGTGGCCGTGTCTACACGGTGGATGAGCTGATCCGCCGGATCGCCCGCTTCTCGGACAACGCGTCGGCGAACCTCCTCGCCGGGGTCCTTCCCCCGGGGCTCCTCGCGCGCGTGTACGCCGACCTCGGCATCGATCCGGAGCGCGCGGCCTCGGGCACCGTCAGCCTGTCGCCGAAGGAGTACGGCGCCTTCTTCCGGGTCCTCTACAACGCCAGCTATCTCAGCCGCGGCAATTCCGAACGCGCGTTGAGGTACCTCGACGACAGCACCTTCGAGCTGGGTCTCGTCGCCGGGGTGCCGGCCGGCGTCCACGTGTCGCACAAGTTCGGGGTCTGGGAGGAAGCGCGGGGCGGTGGCGCGGCTCCGCTGCAGCTCCATGACTGCGGCATCGTCTACCACCCCAACCGTCCCTATCTGCTGTGCGTGATGACGACGGGAGCGAACTACGTGCGCATGGCCACCGCCATCGAGGCGGTGTCGCGGTTCGTCTGGCAGGAGGTCGAGAACGACCTGGAACGGCCGGGTTTGGGGCCGCCGACGGGCGGCGGCTGACGCCCGGGGGTCCGGAAGCGGGGAGCACTTGACAAGGCCGCCCGGTTCGGGAAATGATCAGGGGCGGTAACATTGCCAGAAAGGGAGGGCGGCATGCGCAAGGCGAAATATGTGAAGCCGGGCGTGGTGGGCGGCTCGAACGTCCATCCCTGCTGAGGTCCATCCGGCATTCCCGGCGAGCCGGCTGATCCAGGGCCGGCCCGCGGCGTCATGAGGCAGCGTCTGTCGGGCCCATCCGGCCGGCGCTGTCTCTTCTTTGTTCTGGCAATCGTCCTGCCGCTCAGCCAGGGGGGTGGCCCGTCTCCGGCATTCGCCCACGGCGGTCCGCCCCTGCGCATCGGCGTCGCGGGGGACCCCGACGCAGCGGCCGCGGCGCGCCTTGCGCTGGTGCACCTGCGCGAAGGCGTCGGCTTCGCCGTCGACTGGCGCGAATTTCCCGACGAGGACGCGCTGCGCGCGGCTTTCTCGGGCGGCAGGCTCGACATCGCGGCGGCGGTCTCCCGGCCGGCCGGCGCGCCGGCCGCGGGCACGGATTGCCCCCCGGCGGAAATCGGCCGGATCCGCGAGGAAATCCGTGGTCGCTGGGGGGGCGAGGCGTTCCTCCTGCGCCCGCCCACGGGCGCCGACCCCTGCGCCCGCTGTGCGTTGGTGGTCTCCCGCACGGTGCTCGCAGATCTGCGCTTCACCATCCTCGGCCGGGAGATGGAGCGGCTGGCCGCCGTCGTCGCGGCGGAGGACCTGGCGGCGGTGCGCGCGGCCGCCGTCTCAGGCGGGGAACGCGCCGCGACGGCGGCGGCGCGCGCGGCCCTCGCCGCGAAGGCGGGAAAGTGAGGATCCTCGCGCCGGTCGACTCCGCCGCCGAGGCCGACGCGCTGGCGGGCCTGGGCGCGCGCGAGCTCTACGGTGGCTACGTGCCGGCGGGCTGGGTCGACCGGTTCGCGCTGGCCGCGGCGCCCAACCGCCGGAGCTTCGCGGAGGCGCAGATCGGCGATCCCGGTGAGCTGCGGGCGGTGATCGCCGCCGCCCACGCCCGCGGCGCCGAGTTCTTCCTGACGGTCAACGCGCCCGTCTACTGCCGCGACCAGTACCCGCCGCTGCTGGACCTGATCGAGGAAGCGCTCGCGGCCGGGGCCGACGCGCTCATCGCCGCGGACCCCGGGCTGCTCATCGAGGCCCGGGCGCGCTGGCCCGGGGTGCGGGTGCATCTCTCGACGCTCGCCGACGTCGCCAACCACGGGGCCGTGGCGTTCTGGCGGCGACTCGGCGTCGAGCGCATCACCCTGCCGCGGCACCTGACGCTGGGGGCGGTCGCGGCGCTGCTCGCCGCGGCGCCGGGGATGCGCTTCGACGCGTTCGTCCTCTACGGCCAGTGCGCGAACGACGAGGGACAGTGCACGTTCTCGCACGACCACCCGGCGCGGGTCTGGCCCTGCGTGCAGCGCTACCGGATCGAGCCGCTCGTGGATTCGGCGGCGGCGCGGGCCGCGGCAGCCGCGCAGCGCGGCTGGGGCGGGCTCTCCCGGGCCGAC
>DATDCY010000099.1 GCA_036524115.1 bacterium
CGCCTTCTCGGCGGCGATGTCGCCGAGCCGCGTGCCGAGCAGCTCGACGTGCTCTCGCTCAATGCCGGTGACGACGGTCAGCACGCCGTCGACCGCGTTCACGGCATCCAGCCGCCCGCCGAGGCCGATCTCCAGCAGCGCCGGGCTGGCTCGCTCCCGCGCGAAGTGCTCGATCCCGGCGAGCGTCAGCCACTCGAAGTGCGTCAGCCGTGCCCGCGGGCCCAGGCGCCGGCGCAGCTCGCCGATCTCGCGGCCGAAGGCGCGCGGGCCGATCTCCCTGCCGCCGACGCGGATGCGCTCGCGCAGGTGCACGAGATGCGGCGAGGTGTAGAGCCCCGCCCGGTGGCCCGCCGCGAGCAGGATCGCCTCGAGGAACGCCGCCGTGGATCCCTTGCCCTTCGACCCGGCGATCACGACCGACGGGAAGGCGCGCTCGGGGTGGCCGAGGCGGGCGAGCGAGCGGCGCATCGGCCCGAGGCCGAACTTCCAGCCGAACCGGCGCTGCCGGCCGAGGAACTCCTCCGCATCCGCGAATCGCACGGCGCGATTGTACGTCAGCTATACTGCCGTCTGCCATGGGCGGGACGAGGCGCGCGCGATCGCTCGGGGCCCTGCTGCTTGCCGCCGCGGCGCTCGCGGCGCCGGCGCAGGCGCAGGCGCCGCCCGCGGAGGCGCCGTCGCCGGGTGCGGAGGCACCCGCCGGCGGGACCGCGGAAGCGCGGCTCCAGGAGCTGTGGGCGCGCGGGGAGCGCGCCTTCGCGTCCGGCGATCTCGCGGGGGCCGAGCGCATCTTCCGCGAGGCCCTCGCGCTGGACGAGCGGCGGGCCCGCAGCTGGAACTACCTCGGCGGCATCTTTTTCACGCAGGGCGACCTGACCCGCGCGCTCGAGCACTTCGGCAAGGCGCACGAGCTGGACCCGCGCGACGTGCGCGCCTGCAACAACCTCGGCACGGTCTACGAGCGGCTCGGCGATGCGGCGCGCGCCGAGGAGCTCTATCAGCTGGCCGTGCTCATCGACCCCGCCTACCCGGACCCGCTGCGCAACCTCGGGGTGCTCTACCGCCGGGCCGGCCGCATGGAAGACGCCCGCCGCGCCTGGGAACGGTACCTGGCGCTCGTGCCCGAGGGCCCGGGCGCCGACGCGGTCCGCCGCGAGATCGCCGCCCTGCCGCCGCCTCCGGCCGCACCGCCCCCCGTCATACCCCCGGCGCCTCCGGCAACGTCCGCCCCGGCGCAGGCGCCGCCCGCGCCCTGAGCAACCAATCGCGCGTGGCACCTCTTTGTGCACGTGCGCGGGCGGGGACGGGGCGGCGCCGATCGGCCGCTGAGCTGCGCGCTCGACCGCAGCCTGTCCGGCCCTCCACTCGAAACCTGTAACTCGCCCCTCCGGGGCTCAAACAACAGGTTTCGCCCTTCGGGACGCTCCGGTCCGGCCGCTGCGGTTCCCTCGCGCTCCGCAATGCGGCCGCCCGGCGCCGCCCGTCCCCGCCCACGGAAGGACGAACTGCGCGACATTCTTGACAGCGTGAGGACCCGTGACCAGACTTTGGGTATGAAGGCCGTGGGTATAGCGGAACTCAGGGCGAAGCTGAGTCAACACATCCGCGAGGTTCGCAAAGGCCTGACGGTCACTGTCATGCACCGCGGGCAGCCACCGGCCCGCATCGTCCCGATCGATGCGGCTCGGAGCCCACTCCATGTCCGGCGGGCCACCCGCGCGCTCAGTGAGGTCAAGTTTAGGCTCATTAGACATGGAATGAAATTGCGGTCATGATCGACTTACCAGGGTTCAGGGAAATCGGAATTGTTGGCAAAGAGTGTCCATGCTGCGGCGTCGAGTTCTCGAAGCGCCCAGGGAAGCAGCGAGAATGTCCATCCTGTCATAATGTTGTTTACGTTAGATTGAGGCCCCTCGATCGGCAGAAGGTACTGGTCACCGAGGCGCAGACGGACGAAATCAGTTCAGAACGGCGCCTGGCCGATGCGATTCGTTGGCGGAACGCTTTGCTACAGAGCGCCGAGAAGAACGATATCCCAGGTTGCGTCTATTGGCTGAAGTTGTTGGCGAACACAGTCGGGTCAATCGGAATGACCAAGGAGTCAGTCCGCTTGTCAATTGCTGCATTTATCCTAGAGGGTGACGCAGGCTTGACGGAATGCTGCGCCTCAATCCATTTCGACCAGAAGCATCGTGGATATCACAGTTCTGAACTCTCTGAAGACTACAACGCCGCAAAGGACATGCTTCGGCGGCACCTCAATATCGAGGCAAATTGGGAGCATCGGGAGAACATACTGTCAACTGCGTACCTCGAGTTCATCTACAAGATCAGCAAGGCGTCAGAGCCAAGGCCGAAGGCGCCAGCGCTGCCTTGCAGATCAATCAAGGGGGTGCTTCGTGAGTACTCGGTATATGCCGAGGACTCAGTACCCGATGAGGTGTGTGCAGGAATCGTTCACGTCTTGGAGGAAGAAGGGAAGCTGCCTTTTCGAAACGTCGCTCAACCCGGGACAGGCGGGGCACTGCTGTCAATCGGCTTCGGATCCTGGCAGGTTAGCACCGATCAGATGAGGTACGAAGTCACTTCATGGGAGAACATGCTCCGAATTGAGGAAGTTGGAGAGCCCAAGACACTGTAACGCTGGGCAACATCGATGGGCGGTCAGAAGGCACGCATTCACGGTACCGACACAGAAAACCTCATTTCCAATCTCCGTGGCGAAGTAGGGGAGATCATTACGTCCTGGGTACTGTGCAAGGACATAACGCGCCTCGTCACCCAGAAGTCTGGAGACATGCAACAGGACTTGATGAATCCGGGGCTCATACGCCTCTTTATCCTAGGTGACCGGCTTACGGATGACATGATTGCACGGCTATCAGAACTTTCTGAACCCAAGGTGGGTAGGCTTACATTCCACTTTGCGTCAGTGAAGCTGAATGCCCTCCAAGCAGATGTGAGGCGCTTTGCCACATTCATTCAGAGGCACCGGTTTGACGAGAAGAGAAACAAGGACATTAGCCACAAGGAATGTCCCGAAACGTGGTCTGACCACAAGTACCTACACATTCCACCCCGAATAATCCTGAAAGCCATCGCACGCGCCGTCCGCCTAATGAAGAAGTTCGATGTCCTTCACCTAGGTCCCGGCGCAAAGTACCTGTGGGTTGAGTCACGAAAGAAGCGATACGAGCCTATGTCTCCTCCCAAAATTGGCTACCTCTTGCTGCCTCACATCAGGCTGTCCAATGAAGACCGCCTTCGCGTGTTGAAGGAGGAACTGGATGCGGGGCTTGAGGGATGGGACGACATGCCCACTCAGTTCAACGGCAAACCTGCCATGGTGAAGGCAAACAAGAAGTGGGGCATCGTCCATCTGGGCACACGAGTTCTCGTGATGGAACAGTACCCGCTCAGCAAGATCGTAAGTCTTTCCACGGAGGAGCCTGGGGAAGAGGAAGGCAAGGATGATCGGTCTGGGACATAGGTAACATAACGGTCTGTCGACGCAGGTTACACCCGACTGGACCGTCCTTTCGCCCATTACCTCGCGGTGACCCGCCCCCCTCGACGGGGGCTCGTCCGCGGGCGGGGACGCGGCGGCGCCGGGCGGCCGCATTGCGGAGCGCGAGGGAACCTGGGCGGCCGGGCCGGAGCGGCCCCGTCAGGGGCGAAACCTGTTGTCTGAGCCCCGCAGGGGCGAGTTACAGGTTTCGAGCGCAGGACCGGACACGCCCAGGTCGAGCGCGCAGCTCAGCGGCCGACCGGCGCCGCCGCGTCCCCGCCCGCGTACGGACACAGGCACCAACAGCCGACATCGACACGGTCACGCCGAGCCCATGCACGCGCAAGGGCCCCCGCCCGCGCATCGGCCTGCCCCCCGGCCCCGGAAACGGCACCGCCCCGCCACCGGCTTTCCGGCGGCGGGGCGGCCCCGCGAACGCTCCCGCGCTTCGGTTACGTCGACTTCGTGATCGCCTTCCACCCGTACTTCACGACGGCGTACGTCCCGATGAACGGCACCGCCAGGAAGTAGGCCAGCCCGATGAACGGCGCGGCGAAGAACAACCCGATGTTCTTGGCCACGCTCTCGCGCTTCGCCGGCTCCGTCGCCGCCGCCGGCGCGGCCGCCACCTCGGGGACGGTCGCGGCTGCGACCGCCGGGGCCGTAGCGGCGGCCGGCGCCATCAGCGCCAGCGCCGAGCGCCGGATCGCCTCCTGCATCTCCTCGCGCTCGTGCAGCGCCCGCGCCGCGTTGTCGATGATCATCTCCGGCGTCAGCGGTTTGCGCAGGAAGCCCGAGACGCCCAGCTCCTTCGCCTTGCGCTCGCTGGCCTCCGTCCCGAAGCCGGTGATGATCACCACCGGGACGTCCGGGTGGGCCTTCTTCACCCGCGAGGTCACCTCCAGCCCGTCCATGCCCGGCATCTTGATGTCCGTGAACACCACGTCGTAGTCCTGGTGCTCGAGCTCCGCGAGCGCCTCCGAGCCGCTGAGCGTCTCGCGCACCTGGTAGCCCTCCCCGCTGAGCACCCGGTTGATGCTCCGGTTCACCACCGCGTCGTCGTCCACCACGAGGACCTTCCTCGACCGCATCATGACCGATCTCCCCCTTTCACCGCTGCGCCGTGAGCCGCACGTCCCGCCATCGCTAGGCCGCGCCCGATGCCGGCGCGCCGTTGGGTTCGCGCTGGAGCGCCCAGCGCTTCTGCATCCAGGCCCCGGTGGTCGCCCGGAGGACCGTGTCGGGCACCACCGGCTTCGCGATGTAGTCATACGCGCCGAGCTTCACCGCCTCCTTCGCGGTCTCGATGCTCGGGTAGCCGGTCACCACGACGACCTCGCTCTCGGGCCACCGCTCCTTGATCGCCCGCAGCACCTCCAGGCCGTCCATGCCCGGCATCCGCAGGTCGAGCAGCACCACGTCGAACTTGTCGCCGGCCATCAGGTCCAGCGCCTCGGCCCCGTTGCCGGCGGCGATCACGCGGAAGCCGTCGGTCGAGAGCACCCTCCGGTAGCCGAGGCGGACCACTTCCTCGTCGTCCACGACCAGCACCCGGATCCTGTCTTCCATGACCCTCACCCCTTCGCGTGGTGGCCGACTTCCTCTTCCTCGAAGCCGGTGAACATCGCCTTGAAGTGCGCGAGCGGCGTGTGCCCCAGCGTGGCGAGGTAGACGTGGACCGGCACGAACGCCGCGAAGAAGATGAAGAGCAGCATGTGCACGGTCGCCACCACCCGCACGCCGCCGAGCAGGTCCACCGCACCCCCGAAGCGCTGGACGTCCCAGAGCAGCAGGCCGGTCGCGAACTGGATCGGCACGAAGATCAGCATGATGAAGTCGTACGCCAGCTTCTGCATCGGGTTGAACTTCGTGTAGGCCGAGGCATGGTGCGGGTTGGCGCTGCCCTTGAAGATCCCGTAGCCGTAGAAGATCGCCTGGCGCACCGTGGAGGTGAAGAACTTCACCGGGTTGAGCTCCATCTGGTAGTTCTTGATCTTGTCCGAGGTCAGGTAGAAGACCAGCCAGAGGAAGTAGCTGGCGATGAGCACGAACCCCGTGTAGTTGTGGATGCGGACCGAGGTCTCGAACGTGGCGAGGCCGATCAGGTCGCGGTAGCGGATCTGCAGGCCCGTGAGGATGAGCAGCACGAAGCCGATGGCGTTCGTCCAGTGCCAGATCCGCACGGGGACCGGATGGATGTAGATCCTGTTGTCCGTGGACATGGTGTCTCACCCTTCCTTTCGCGAGCGCGCCGTCCAGAGGCGGGCGGTCAGGTGGGCTGCGATGACCCCGAAGCCGCCGGCGAGCGCCAGCACCAGGAGCCAGTCGAGCACGATCGAGCGGGTGCCGCCCAGGGCGTAAAAGTCGGGCACCGCGATGACCGCGCCCGCCTCGGTGAGCATCTTCTGCGTGCCCTTGAAGTCCTTGGGGCGGCCGTCGTCGCGGGCGAGGCTCAGGGCCACGCTGTCGAAGGCCTTCGACCCGGCCTCGTGGCAGCTCTCGCAGCTGCGCACGGCGCCGGACTTGGCGGCGAGGCGGTGCGCCGCCGCGCCGCGGGCGACCTCGAGCCGGCCGACCACCTCGAGCTTCGCGGCGGACGCCGTGCGCTTGGACTCGAGCAGGTTCACGGCGTTCCAGAGCCCGAGCCCGTCGATGCCGCTGCCGTTGCCGAGGACCTTGTCGGCGTCGGGGCCCAGCGCCTCCCGGACCTCGCGCTCGGTCAGCGTGCGGCCGGTGCCCTTCTCGGTCAGGCGCAGCGCCACGACCCGCTGCGCGGTCGGCGCGTGGCAGGCGGCGCAGGAGACGGACTCCAGGTGCAGCGCGGCGTTCGGGAGCCAGGCGTCGTGGGTCTTGGCGGCGGCGGGATGGCACCCGATGCAGGCGGCCTTCACCAACGCCGGGTTCGCGGTGCCGCGCACGTCGTGGGCGCGGTGGCAGTCCGAGCAGAGCGGGGCGTCCAGGTGGCTCTCCGTAGCGCGCGCGGTGCCGTGCATGCTCCCGGCATAGGCTGTGAAGATGTCACCGTGGCAGGCGCGGCACGGCGAGCCGGTGAGCGTCGCGTACCGCTCCTTCGGCGCGACCTCGTGGGCGCTGTGGCAGTCCGTGCACCCGGGGGCGCCGGGGACGCCCGAGCGCAGCAGCGTGTAGTGGATGCTCCCCTCGATCTGGCGCAGCTTCTCGCTGTGGCAGGTGGCGCAGGCCCTGGTCGAGGCGACCGCGTGGGTCTGCCCGGCGCTCGGGTGCGCGCCGCCCTTGAAGTCCGCGTGGCAGTCGACGCAGGCGTGGTCCGGGTGGACCGAGGCCTTGAGCTTCGCCACGTCCACGCGGATCGAGTAGGTCCCGCCGCCCGGCCGCTGGGCCACGATGGAGCGCGAGTGGCAGCGCAGGCAGTAGTCGTTGCCGGCGGTCGGCCCGCTGAGCGTCGCGGCGCGCGCGATCTGGTGGGAGCCGTGGCACTCGCCGCAGGTGACCTTCGGGTTGTCCGTGACGACGCCCGCGTGCTGGGCCTTGGCCTTGAGCTTGGCCGCGGGGTGGCAGCCGAGGCAGGCCTTCGAGGCGCCGGCGCGGTACTGCTCGATGCTCGCAACCGGCTTGCCCTCGGGGTGGGAGTCGAGGTTGATGCCGGGGTGGCACCCCTGGCACTCGACGCCCTTGTGCACCGAGGCGCCCAGCTCCTTGGCCGTGACGGCCAGGGCGAGCGTCTCTCCCGCCTGGGTCTTGAGCGTGAGCGACTCGTCGTCGTGGCAGTCCAGGCACGGGCTCCAGTCCGGCGCCTTGGCGGCGAAGGCCGTCGTGGCGACGAGCAGCAGGCCCGCGGCGAGCACCGAGATCACGCGAGTTCTCATGGGCGTGGGCTCCTTCTGCCGTGTGCCGTCCACGTTCACTGCTTCCCGACGATCGCGCGCCAGCCGTAGCGGCCCATCATCCAGACCGCGATGAACGGGAACGCGAGGATGTAGGCCAGGCCGATGAACGGCGCCGCGAAGAACAGGCCGACGTTGCGGGCGACGCTCTCGGTCTTGACCGGCGCGACGGGCGCCTCGGCGGCGGGCGCCTGCTGCGGGGCCGCCACGCGCTCGCTGACGCGGGCGGCGACCTCCCCGATCACGTCCGGGGTCAGCGGCTTGTGGAGGAACTCGGCCACGCCGATGGCCTTGGCCTTCTCCTCGTCCTCCTGGCTCCCGTAGCCGGTGACGACCACGATGGGCAGCCAGGGGTTCATCTCCTTGATCCGCTTGGCCACTTCGAGGCCATCCGGGCCGGGCATCTTCAGGTCCATGAACACCATGTCGAAGTCCGCGCCCGCGTACTTGTCGAAGGCCTCCCGCCCGCTCAGCGCGGTGTCGACCTTGTAGCCCTTCTCCGTGAGGACGCGTTCGAAGCTCCTCCCGACGACCTGGTCGTCATCGACCACCAGCACCCTCTTTTCCATCTCCTCCACCTCCCTCTCGGTTGTCCGACCTTCGGTTCTTGTCGGTGGTTCTCACCCCGGGGATACAGCATCGAACGTGCCAAGACAGAGCTGGCAGCGACCTAAACAGATATTGTTCTGTTATTACGATCGGTTATGATTACTACCACGCGTTACTGTAATGATTATTCCGGACCTGCAAGCCGCCGGTAAGTACATTTCGCCTATACATAGCGATCGCCTACGCAAACAAGTAATTGCTGTAATAACCATCTCTTACAGTTCTAGATCCTTGTATATCTTCCCTGTACGCGCGGCCCTTTGTGTACGGCTTTTCTGACTCAGGAACGCCGGCGATTCGGACGTCACGAAAAAAATCCCGGCTGCCGGACCTCGGATGCCCCAACTCCTCCCCAACTCTTTTGGCTTGACAACCGGCCCAATCCGAAGATAATCAGGACTCTTTCAGGACCGAACGTGCGAAGAGGAGGCTTGCGATGTACACGATCCTTGAGACCGGCGGCAAGCAGTACCGTGTCGGCGTCGGCGACACCATCGACGTCGAGCTGCTCGGCGCGAAGAAGGGTGCGACGGTCGCCTTCGACCGGGTGCTGATGCTCGTCGGGGACGACCAGACCCTCGTCGGCCGCCCCACCCTCCCCCAGGTGAAGGTCACCGGCGAGGTGCTCAGCGACGACGAGGAGGACCCGGCGAAGGGCCCGAAGGTCACCGTCTTCAAGTTCAAGCGCCGCAAGAACATGCGCCGCAAGACCGGCCACCGCCAGCAGTACACCCGCGTGAAGATCAGCGGGATCACCGTCGCGTAAGGAGATCGGACGATGGCTCACAAGAAAGGTCAAGGCAGCTCGCGCAACGGCCGCGACAGCGCCGGGCAGCGCCTCGGCGTCAAGCGCTTCGGCGGCCAGACGGTCACCGCGGGGAGCATCCTCGTGCGCCAGCACGGCACCAACTACCACCCGGGCCCGAACGTCGCCATGGGGCGGGACTGCACGCTCTTCGCGAAGGTCGCCGGGAAGGTGGTCTTCCGCGTCATCGCCAACGGGCGCAAGCTCATCGGCATCGAGGCGGTCTGACGCCGCTGCCGGCCGGTAGCCGGCGCGGCGATCGAGAGCGAGGCGTGTCCAGCCGGGCACGCCTCGTTTGCTTTTTGGGGAAACGCAGATGTTCGTTGACGAAGTCGCGATAACCGTCCAGGGGGGGCACGGCGGCCGCGGCTGCCTGAGCTTCCGGCGGGAGAAGTACATCCCGATGGGGGGACCCGACGGCGGCAACGGCGGCAAGGGCGCGGACGTCGTCGTCGAGGCCAACCCGCACATCAAGACGCTCGTCGACTTCCGTTTCCGCCCGATCCACCGCGCCCGCCACGGCGAGCACGGCCGCGGCAAGAACCAGTCCGGCGCCGCGGAGAAGGACATCGTGCTCCCGGTGCCGCAGGGCACGCTGGTGCGCAACAAGGCCACCGGCGAGATCGTCGCC
>DATDCY010000100.1 GCA_036524115.1 bacterium
ACGCAGCCGGGCCGGCAGGCGCAGGAGCAGCCCGCGCGGGCGCCCCAGCCGCCGGTGCGCATCTCGGCCGAGTCGGCGGAGTACTTCAACGCCGAGAACCTGGTCGTGTTCACGGGGAAGGTCGTCGCCGTCCAGGCGGACACGACGATCACGGCTGAGCGCATGGAGGTGCGCTTCGCGCCGCCGGCGGGCGCCACGGGCGCCACGGGCGGACAGGCGGCGGCGCAGCCCGCGGCGGAGCAGCCGGGGGCGGCGGGCGCCGCGACCGGGCAACGCATCGCCTCGATCACGGCGCTCCAGAGCGTGACGTTCCGTCAGGTCGACCAGGAGAGCGGCAAGGAGCGTTACGCCACCGGCGAGCAGGGCATCTACGACGCCGAGCGGCGCACGGTGACGCTCACGGGGGCGCCGCGGCTGTGGGAGGGGAAGAACGTCATCGTCGGCGAGCAGATGGTCTTCCACCTCGAGGACAAGAAGGTCGTCGTCAAGGGCAAGGTCAACCTCGTCGTCTACCCCGACGAGGCGAAGGACGCCGGGAAGGGGAAGACGTCGCCGTGACCAGCGTGCTCAGGGCCGAGGGGCTCGTCAAGACCTACCGCTCGCGCACGGTGGTCAAGGGCGTCGACCTGTCGGTGCGCCAGGGGGAGATCGTCGGCCTGCTGGGGCCCAACGGCGCGGGCAAGACCACGACGTTCTACATGATCGTCGGCCTCGCGCACCCGGACCGCGGCCGCGTCCTCCTCGACGCCGACGAGATCTCCGGGCTGCCGATGTACCAGCGGGCGCGCAAGGGGATCAACTACCTGCCGCAGGAACCCTCGGTCTTCCGCAAGCTCACGGTCGCCCAGAACGTCATGGCCGTGCTCGAGAACATGCCGTACCCGAAGGCCGAGCGGCGCGAGATCATGCAGCGGCTGCTCGAGGACCTCGGCGTGGCGCACCTCGCCGACCGCAGGGCCCACTCGCTCTCCGGCGGCGAGCGCCGGCGGGTCGAGATCTGCCGCGCGCTGGCGACCTCGCCGCGCTTCGTGCTGCTGGACGAGCCCTTCGCCGGCATCGACCCGATCGCCGTGATGGACATCCAGAAGCTCGCGGCCATCCTCAAGGGGCGCGGCATCGGCATCCTGATCACCGACCACAACGTGCAGGAGACCCTGGAGATCACGGACCGCGCCTACATCATCAGCGCCGGCGAGATCCTCGAGGAGGGGACCCCGGAGCAGATCGCGCGCAGCGAGAAGGCGCGCCAGATCTACCTCGGCGAGCGCTTCCAGCTCGCGCAGCCGGGGGCCTAGGGCGACATGCAGCAGCCGCGCCTCGACCTGCGCCTGACCCAGCGGCTGGTCCTCACGCCGACGCTGCAGCAGGCGATCAAGCTGCTGCAGTACTCGCGCCAGGAGCTTGTCCAGTACATCCGCCAGGAGCTGCTGGAGAATCCGACGCTCGAGGAGGTGCTCGCCGAGCCGATCGGGCCGGCGCTCGAGGCCAAGACGCCGGCGGCGGCCGCGCCGGCCGAGCCCGAGGCCGCGCCCTCGCCGGACGGCGACGACGAGAGCTGGACGCGCTACCTGGAGAGCTACGCCGAGTCGTACGAGCCGCGCGGCGGCGGCGAGGAGGCGCCGG
>DATDCY010000101.1 GCA_036524115.1 bacterium
GCGGCGCTCGTCGGCGTCTATCTCGTCGCCCGCGGCGCCGGCGCCTTCGCCCTGGCGCCGGCGCTCGCGGCCCTCGCCGTCGCCCTGCTGCTGCAGATCGGGGTCAACCTCGCCAACGACTACTTCGACTACAAGGGCGGCATCGACGCGCCCGACCGCAAGGGTCCGCTGCGCGTGACGCAGGCCGGTCTCATCCCGCCGGGGCAGGTCCGGCTGGCGATGGCGGCCGTCTTCGCCGCCGCGGCGCTCGTCGGCGTCTATCTCGTCGCCCGCGGCGGCTGGCCGATCGCCGCGGTCGGCGTCGCCTCGATCCTCTCCGCGCTGGCCTACAGCGGCGGGCCCTGGCCGCTGGCGTCGCACGGGGTCGCGGACTTCTTCGTGTTCGCCTTCTTCGGGCCGGTCGCGGTCTGCGGCACGTACTTCGTGCAGGCCGGGTCGCTGACGCCCCTCGCCGCCGCGTCCTCCGTCGGGCCGGGCCTGCTGATCACGGCGATCCTCGTGGTCAACAACCTGCGCGACATCGAGACGGACGCGCGGGCCGGCAAGCGCACGCTGGCGGTGTGCCTCGGCGCGCGCGGCGCGCTGGCGGAGTACGTCCTGCTGCTGGCCGGCGCCTTCGCGATGCCGCCGCTGCTGCTGGCTGCCGGCTCCGGCGGGCCGCTGCTGCTGCTCCCGCTGGCCTCCGCGCCGCTGGCGGTCCCGCTCGTGCGCACGCTGGCGCGCCGGCGCGAGGACGGCCCGGCGATGAACGCCGCCCTGGCCGGAACGGCGCGGCTCACGCTCGTCTATTGCGTCCTCTTCGCGGCGGCGCTGGCCGGCCACCGATAAGGGCCCATCTGCGGCGTTGGGCTTCGCCCTGCGTCGCTACGGCGTACTGTTCGTACGCCTCACTCCTCAGGCTTGCCCGCCTTGCATCTGGGCCCTTCTCGGCGGCCGGCTGCGCCACCGCGAGAAGAATGGGGCGGGCCGGGCTGGTACAGCGGGACCACGCCCCTGCTAGAATGGGTGCGCACCAGCAGAGGAGGTCCGCATCGTGACCGCACACGGGAAGATGACCGAGGCGCTGCGCGTGCGCGTGGCGTTCGCCGACACCGACGCGATGGGCGTCGCCTGGCATGGCAACTACCTGCGCTGGTTCGAGATGGCGCGCACCGAGCTGCTGCGCGGCACCGAGCTGCCCTATTCGGCGATGGTCGAGCGCGGCGTGCACCTGCCGCTGATCGAGGCGCTCGTGCGCTACCGCAGGCCCGCCCGCTACGACGACGAGCTGGTCGTGCTCACCGCGACGTCGCGCCCGGGCGGGGTGCGCCTGCGCGTGGACTACCGCATCGAGTGCGGCGGCGCGCTCATCGCGGAGGGACACACCGAGCACGCCTTCACCGACGCCGCCGGCAGGGTGCGGCGCCCGCCGCCGGACGTCGTGGAGCTCTTCGCGCGCCTCGGCGCCCGTCACGCTCACCCCGGAGGTCACGATGAGCACGAGCGTTGATCCGCACACGCACCCGCTGGCCGGCAAGCCCGTCCCGCGCGAGCTGCTCGTCAACGTCCCGCGCCTGGTCTCGGCCTACTACACGCGGCGCCCCGAGCCGGAGAACCCCGCCGAGCGGGTGTCGTTCGGCACCTCCGGGCACCGCGGCTCCTCGCTGAGGGGCTCCTTCAACGAGGCGCACGTGCTGGCGATCGCGCAGGCGATCTGCGAGCTGCGCGCGGCCGAGCGCGTGACGGGCCCGCTCTTCCTCGGGATGGACACCCACGCGCTCTCCGAGCCGGCGTTCGCCAGCGTCCTCGAGGTGCTGGCCGGCAACGGCGTGGAGACGGTCGTGCAGGCCGGGCGCGGCTACACGCCGACGCCGGTGGTCTCGCACGCCGTCGTCGCGCACAATCGCGGGCGCCGGGACGGCCTGGCCGACGGCATCGTGATCACGCCGTCGCACAACCCGCCGGAGGACGGCGGCATCAAGTACGACCCGCCCAGCGGCGGGCCCGCCGACACCGGCACCACCCGGCGCATCGAGGAGCGCGCGAACGCCCTGGTCGCCGCGGGGCTCGCCGGCGTGCGCCGCCAGTCGTTCGCGCGAGCGCTGCGGGCGGCCACGACGCACGAGCGCGACTTCGTCCTGCCGTACGTCAACGACCTGGAGAGCATCGTCGACCTGCGGACCGTGGCGCGCGCGGGCCTGAAGATCGGCGCCGACCCGATGGGCGGCTCCGGCATCGCCTACTGGGACCCGATCGCCACGATCTACGGCCTCGACATCGAGGTGGTGAACCACGCGGTCGACCCGACGTTCGCGTTCATGCACGTCGACCACGACGGCAAGGTGCGCATGGACTGCTCCTCGCCCTACGCGATGGCGGGGCTCATCGGGCTGAAGGGACGCTTCGACGTCGCCTTCGGCAACGACCCGGACTACGACCGCCACGGGATCGTCACGCGCAGCGTCGGGCTGATGAAGCCGAACCACTACCTGGCGGTTGCGGTCTGGCACCTCTTCTCGCACCGGCCGCACTGGCCGGCGGCGGCCGCGGTCGGCAAGACGCTCGTCTCCAGCTCGATGATCGACCGCGTCGCCGCGCGCCTCGGCCGGCGCGTGGTGGAGACCCCCGTCGGCTTCAAGTGGTTCGTGAACGATCTGCTCTCGGGTTCCTGCGCCTTCGCCTGCGAGGAGAGCGCCGGCGGCATCTTCCTGCGCCGCGACGGCACGACGTGGGCCACCGACAAGGACGGCATCATCATGGACCTGCTCGCCGCGGAGATCACGGCCGTGCACGGCCGCGACCCGGGCGAGTGCTACCGCCGCATCGAGCAGGAACACGGGGGGGCGTGGTACGCGCGCGTGGACGCCCCCGCATCGCAGGCCCAGCGGGACGCGCTCGTGCGGCTGACGCCGGAGCAGGTGGCGGCCACGGAGCTCGCCGGCGACCCGATCGTCGCAAAGCTCACCCGCGCCCCCGGCAACGACGCGCCGATCGGCGGGCTCAAGGTGACGACCGCGCACGGCTGGTTCGCCGCGCGCCCCTCGGGTACGGAGGACATCTACAAGATCTACGCGGAGAGCTTCCGCGGCGAGGAGCACCTGCGCCGCATCCAGCAGGAGGCGCGGCAGATCGTGGCCGCGGCCTTCGCCGCCTCCGCCTCGGGCGCGGCTACCAGCGCGTGCGCATGATCTCCAGGCGCGAGAGCAGCAGGTCGGCCCGCGCGATGAGCCAGTAGCTCACGCGCTCGCGCAGCCTGTCGAGGAGCGGGCGCCCGCGCCACGCGGCGAGCGCCACCCGCTCGGCCTGCCCGAGGTCGGCCTCGAACTGTCGGCGCGCCTCGGCCGCGATCGCCGGGTCGCGCACGATCGCGACGATCTCCTGGTTGAGCCGGTCGCTCCGCAGGTCCAGGTTGGCCGAGCCGACGACGACGGTGTCGTCGGTCACGGCGAGCTTCGCGTGGAGCATCGACGGCAGGTACTCGAAGACCTCGACTCCCATCCGCAGCAGCCTCCCGTAGAGGCCGCGCGCGGCCCAGCGCATCACCGGCACGTCGCTGTGGCGCGCCACGAGCACCCGCACGCGGGCGCCGCGGCCGATGGCCCGCCGCAGCTCGCGCAGGATGCGCCCCGGCGGGAAGAAGTATCCCATCGCCAGGTCCACACGCCCGGCGGCGGAGCGGATCAGCTCGCGGTGGACCTGGAGCGCGAGGCGTCCGCCCTGGCCGGGGCCGCTCGCGAAGAAGCGGACGCGCTCGCGCTCGCCTCCCTCGTCGCAGCGGGGGCGGCCGGGGAAGAGCGCGCGCCAGGCGAGCGGCCGTTCGGCGAGGGCCCACATGCGCAGGAACTGGCGGCGCAGGCGCGCCGCGTCGGGGCCTTCGACGACGAGGACGAAATCGCGCCACGGCTTCTGCCCGCCGCGACCGCCGCGGTACTCGTCCGCGATGTTCATGCCCCCGAGCCAGGCGATCGCGTCGTCGACGAGCACGAGCTTGCGGTGGTTGCGGAACGGCAGGAACCCGCGGCGGATCGGCCGGAAGAAGCGCAGCCGGGCGCCCGCGGCGCGCAGCGGCTCCCAGAAGGCGTCCGGCGTCGCCCAGGAGCCGAAGGCGTCCACGAGGACCATGACCCGCACGCCGCGCCGGGCGGCCGCGACGAGGCGCGCCAGCAGCCCCCGGCCGGTGGCGTCCGCGGCGAAGATGTACATCTCCAGGAAGACGTGCGAGCGGGCATGGTCGATGGCGGCGGAGAGCGCGGCGAACGCCTCGCGTCCGTCGCCCAGCAGGCGCAGGCGCGTCGCGGGGGCGGCCGCGGGAGGGGCCTGGTCCTCGCTCACCGCGTGTCCCCCGCGCCCTGGCCACCGGCCGTTCCGAGCAGCGTCGCCAGCAGTTCCAGGATCCCCTCCGCGTCCGGCGACGAGCGCGCCCCGGCGATGCCGCCGGCGCCGCCGAGCAGGACCACCGGGCCGAGGGCCGGGTCGCGCCCCACGAGCAGCGGCCGCCCGTCGCGCTCGCCGAGCGCCGCGCCCTCGAGGGCCCGCGCGTAACCGGCCAGCCAGGCCTTCGCGTCCTCGAGGCTCGCCGGCGGCACCGAGACGAACACCGGCGTGCCGGCCGCGACTCCCTCCAGCCCGGGGGGCAGCGCCTCGCGCCCGAGCAGGTGCTGCGGCTGGTAGCGGACGGTGCGCGCATCCGCGACGCGGGAGAAGTCGGCCAGCGCCTTGGGCGGCGGCGGGGGGGCGCCGAGGCGCGCGGCCGCGGCCTCGAGAGCGCGGCGCACGTCCGATGCCCGGGTCGCGTCCGGCCCGGCGGCGTCGGCGAGCACGAAGTGCGCGCCCTGCCAGAAGAAGCCCTGGTAGTCCTCGACGCAGCCGCCGTTGCCGAGCGCCGTCCCGCCCGCGCCCGCTGGCGGCCGGAAGGCGGCGAAGACGCCGAATGCGCCGAGCGGGTCGGCGAAGCTGAAGACGGAGGCTTCGACACGCCGCTCCCCGGCCGCGGGGTCCGCGTAAAGCACGTGGGCCGAGGCCGCAAGCCCGTAGCCGCGGTACAGCTCCGCCTCGCCGTCGATGCGCTCCCAGAGCGTCTCCGGGGTGTGCCGCTCGATCGCCCCGGCGCGGCGCAGGGGCGCGAGCGCGGCTTCGTCGGGAAGGACGCCCGCGGGATCGGCCGCAGCCGTCGCGGCGCCCGGAGGCAACGCCGCCAGCGCGCAGGCCAGGACGAGGGCAGCCGGCCTACGCATGCGCCTCCCGGCCGAGCCGCAGCGCCGCCGCGATCCGCTCGGGCACCCGGACGCCGG
>DATDCY010000102.1 GCA_036524115.1 bacterium
CCCCCAGTGAAGGTGGGCAATCGAGCAAGACAAAGTTATAGGGCAGGAGATTGGCAGCCTGGAAAGCCTCGCGCAAAATTTGTTCGTAATTTTTGCGCATGGATAGAACTTCCTCTTCCTGTTCCATGCCGCCCGCCGCGGGAGGGATGTCGCCGCGCGAGATCGTCGCGGCGGTGCGCGCGCTGCCCGGCGTGGCGATCACCTCGGTCGGGATGCGCGACGCCGGCCAGTCGGACTTCAAGAACCGGTTGCGCCTGAAGGACCTGCTGACGCTGGCGCCGCACTACGAGCGCATGGGGCTGTTCTCGGCCGAGTGCCACGGCGGCGCGCGCTGGCACGTCGGCATCATGAACCGCCGCGAGAGCCCCTTCGAGGAGATCGCGCGCTTCCGCGAGCTGATGCCGAACGTGCTGCTGCAGACGCTCATCCGCGAGACAAACCTCTTCGGCTACCGGCCCTACCCGAAGCGGGTGATCGAGCACGTCGTCGCGCAGGTCGACATCGACGTCTGGCGCTGCTTCTCGTTCCTCAACGACGTGCGCAACATGCGCGCCGTGGCCGAGACGGTGCTCGCGCGCGGCCGGCTCTTCCAGCCGACGATCTCGTTCACCGCCGCGGACTGGGCGACCGATGCGTACTACCTCGGGGTCGTGCGCGACATCGTGAGCCTGTGCGGGGGCACGGACGAGATCGTCCTCTGCCTCAAGGACATGGCCGGGGTCGGCAGCATCACCCGCATCGGCCGGCTGATCGACGCGATCCGCCAGGAGTGGCCGGAGCTGGTGATCGGCTACCACCGCCACATCACCGACGGCCTGGCGATGCCGGCGCTGCTGGCCGCGGCGAGGGCCGGCGCGAAGATCGTGGACGCGCAGGAGGACTCGCTGGTGCGCTTCTACGGGCACTCGCCGATCCTCGCGGTGCAGGCCTTCCTCGAGGAGTCGGGGATCCCGGTGCACCTGGTGCGCGCCGAGGCCGAGGCGGCGGTGAGCCGGGCGCGCGAGTGGGCCGGCGCCTACGACTGGGCGGAGTCGCCGTTCAAGGGCCTCGACCACACGGTGACCCGCCACCGCATGCCCGGCGGCGCCTTCCCCAGCTCGTTCGAGCAGGCGCAGAAGGGGGACTTCCTGCACCTGATGCCCGCGGTGCTCGAGGTCATGGCGCTCTACAACCGGATCGTACGCTACTTCGACGTCACGCCCGGCTCGCAGATCACGTGGGTCACCTGCAGCGGGCTGGTGAACCGCTACGCCAAGGAGCGCGGGGACGCCGGCGTCGCGCACCTGATCCGGCTGCTGACGACCTTCGTCGAGGAGAGGGGCCAGGACTTCGAGGCCATGGACGCCGAGGAGCAGGTCGAGCTGGTCTCGCTCTTCCGCGGGGCGCCCGGCGACTTCAAGAACCTGCTGCTCGGCGCCTACGGGCGGCTGCCGGCGGGGTGGCCGGCCGACTGGGTCTACCGGAGCGCCTTCGGCGACGAGGCCGAGCGCCGGCTCGCCGCGCGCCGCGAGGACTCGCCGCTGGAGTCCGTGCCGGACGAGGACCTCGCCGTGCAGCGCCAGGCCTGCGCCGAGCAGCTCGGGCGGACGCCGGCCGAGGAGGAGTTCATCCTCTGGCTGATGCACCCCAAGGACGCGCTGGAGTACATCGCCTTCCGCGAGCGCTTCGGCGAGGCGCCGCTCGTGCTGCCCACGGCCGTCTGGCGCTCGGGACTGCGCCGGCCGGGCGACCGCGTGGAGTTCGAGCTCTGGGGCAAGCCCTACTCGATCGAACTGGTGTCCGTCGGCGCCGAGCACGAGGGGCGCATCCACGTCGTCGTGCGCGTCAACAACCGCACGCAGGTCTACAACGTCGAGACGCCCCGCGCGAAGAAGGTCGAGGTCCGGATGGCGACGCGCCCGGGGCAGGTCGGCGCGCCGGCCAACGGCAACATCTGGCGCCTCGGCAACCCGGACCGCGGCGTCGTGCGCGCCGGCGACATCGTGCACCGGGGCGAGGAGATCGCGAACCTCGAGGCGATGAAGATGGAGAACGCGATCCTCGCGCCCTTCGACGGCCAGATCGCCGAGGTCTGCGTGCGGCTCAACGAGCCGGTGCGCGAGGGCCAGCTGCTGTTCGTGGTCGAGCGCGCCGCCGAGGCGCCGGCGGCGGGCACGGCGCCGACCTCGCCCGATTCCTAGACCGACGGTCCGAGGTGAAACCGCTTGACAAGGTTCGCCGTCACGATTATTCTACGGTCATGAAACTATCGAACTACGCGCGGATCTTCAAGGCGCTGTCCAACGAGCAGCGGCTGCGGATCTTCACGCTGATCTACGAGGAGTCGGCCAGGGGGGCGAAGGCCGCGACGTTTCCGGCCGAAAAGGCGGCCTGCTGCCCGATCGAGAAGGCCTTCACCAAGGTCTGCGACTGCATGGACCTCTCGCGGTCGACGATCTCGCATCACTTCAAGGAACTGCAGGGCGCCGGCCTCATCACCTGCGAGCGCGACGGCCAGATGTACCGCTGCCGCGTGAACGAGACGACGCTCGGCAAGCTGCGGGACTTCCTGAGATGAACCCCTTTTTTTGCGGGCACTGTTCGATTGTGCTCGAATCATAAAACGAAAGGAGGTGATGGACAATGTTCACCTGTTGCGGAAAGGACATGAAGGGCCTCTGCGAGCAGCTTGAGTGCCAGGCGAAGGAGACGCCGAACGGCATCCAGGTCGAGATCACCGCGAAGGACCCGGCGAAGACGGATTCGCTGAAGGCCCTCGTCAAGGCGGTCCGCGGGTTCTGCGGCTGCTGCTAGGCTCGGACGGCGCCGGGGGGTGGGCCCGCTTCCCGGCGCCGGCCGATTCTCCTGTCGTTCCCGTTCCGGCCCCGGATCCAGTCGCCGCGGCCGAGGGTCAACGCACCGCGGCCGGCATCCCCGGACAGCCGCGCTTCGAGAACAGGACCTGCCAGAGCTGGCAGTGGTCCGCCCGGAAGCCCCCGGCGCTGGCGAGCAGGTAGTAGCGCCACATCCGGCGGAAGCGCTCCTCGCGCGGGCCGCCCCCCGCGTCCCAGAGCCGCTCGCAGTTGCCGAGCCAGGCCATGAGCGTCGGCACGTAGTCCGCCCCGAAGGTGTGCCAGTCGCGCAGGACGAAGAGCCCCTCGGCCGCGTCCGTGATCTGGCGCGCCGACGGCAGCATCGAGTTGGGGAAGATGTACTTCTCGATCCAGGTGTCGATGTCCGCGCCGGTGCGGTTCCGGCCGATGGTGTGGAGCAGGAAGCGCCCGTCCGGCCGCAGGCAGCGCTCCGCAGTCTCCATGTACGTCCGGTAGTTCCTGTGGCCGACGTGCTCGAACATGCCGACGGAGACGATGTGGTCGAACGTCCCCTCCACGTCGCGGTAGTCCTGGACGCGCACCTCCACCGGCAGCCCGCCGTAGCGCGCCTGGGCGTACCGCGCCTGCTCGCGCGAGACCGTGACGCCCACGACGCAGGCGCCGTAGCGCTCGGCGGCGAACCCCGCGAAGCTCCCCCAGCCGCACCCGATGTCGAGGACCGTCTGCCCCGGCTCCAGGCCGATCTTGCGGCAGATCAGGTCGAGCTTGGCCTCCTGCGCCGCGTCGAGGTCCCCCGCCTGGCGCCAGTAGCCGCAACTGTAGGTGAGCCGCCGGTCGAGCATCCGGCGGAAGAAGTCGTTGCCGAGGTCGTAGTGCCGGCGGGCAACGGTGAACGCCCGCTGCCCGCGCTGGACGTTGACCAGCCTGCTCCTGAGCGCCACCCACAGCGCGCGCGCCGAGGCGCGAACGCGCTCCTCGATGCCGCCGCCGAGGAGCCGCTCGATCAGCTCGTCGAGGCGCTCGCAGTCCCACCAGCCATCCATGTAGGACTCGCCGAGGGCGAGCGAGCCGCCGGCGAGCAGGCGCTCGAAGAGTCGCGGATCGTGCACGCGCAGGTCCCAGGGACGCCCGCCGTCGACGCCGACGTCCACGCTCTCGAGCAGCCCGCGCACGGTGCGCTCCGCGGCCGGGACGCGCGCGGCGCGTGCGGCGCCGTCCGTTGACGGGACGTGGGACGGCCCCGCCCAGCCTGTCGAATGGGACACGGACACATCGGTTCCAGACATGGCAGACCTCGCAGTTCAATGACCCGCAGAGCGCCCGCGCCCCGAAATGGGGAGCGCCGCCACCGGGATCAGACGTTGATGCCTGCTACAAGATGTGGCCCGATCGCGACCCTGTCAATACGGCGGCTACTCGACGACGAGCACCGCACAGGCGCTCGCGCGATGCAGGATCCGGTTCGAGGTCGAGCCGAGCAGGAACTCCTCGTGGTGCGTGATCTTGCGGCGGCCGACCACGACGATGCAGCAGCGCAGCTGCTCCTGCTCCTCGAGGATCGCGTCGCCGAGCGACACGACGCGCCGGACCACCACCCTCGTCCTGACGCGCTCGTCGCCAAGCCCGCCGTCGGCGAGGATGGCGCGGTAGCCCGCGCACAGCGCGTCGCGCGAGCGCCGCTGCGTCTCCAGCCACTCCTGCCGCGCCTGCGCCGTGCGGAAGAGATCCTCCGGCGGTTCCGCGACGATCGAGAGCACGGTGACCGCCAGGTCCTGGTACGCGCCGAAGAAGTCCGCGACGAACATCACCGCCCGCCGCGACCCCTCGGTCTCGTCCACCGCCAGGAGCAGGTGCCGCCGGATGTCGTCGGGCGCGCGCGCCGCACCTTCGCTGTCGCTCATGTCCGCCTCCCTGTCGCGGCCGTCACGTCGGCCTGCGCCGCCGCCAGGTCCTCGAGGAGCTGGTCCGCGGCATCGTAGAAGAGCCCCGCCCCCTCGGAGAAGTGCAGCAGCACCCGGTTGAGCGAGTCGGGGACGTACGGGAAGACCTTCTGCAGGTTCGCCACCCGGTGGTTGAAGGCGATGCTCAGGTCGTCGCGGGTGAGCCGGGCGTGGACCGCCGGCTGCTCGCGGCGCAGTTCCGGCAGCAACACGTCGCCGCGGCCGGCGAGGAAGATGAGGATGTTGCCGAGCCCCTGGAGGTCGAAGCTGAAGAGCGACTCGCCGTGCACGTAGTCGTAGTCGAAGTCGATCCAGCGGTTCACGCCGCTGTCCCGGTCGCAGATGATGTGGTCGCGGCGGATGTCCCCGTGCTTCTCCCCGCGGTCGTGGAGGAACTTGATCGCCCGCACCAGTCCGACGAAGTCCTCGAGCACCGCGGGGAAGTGCCGGTGAAAGAAGTCCTCGTGGTCGTCGCCCGCGGCGACCGCCACCTGGTCGTAGCGCCGTCCCCGTATGAACTCCAGGATGCGCACGTTGTTGCCGGCGCCGTCGAGCGCCCAGCGCCCCTGCATGAAGTGCCGCTGGCCGCGGACGAGATCGAGGATCCGCGCCTCCTTGCGCGGGCTGCGGAAGCGCCGGATCGACACCCCGCCGATCCGCGTCTCGAACTCCTCGTGGAACTCGAACTTCAGGACCCGGGTCGAGCCGTCGAGCAGGTCGATCGCCCGGCGCACCCAGTACTTCGGCTCGTCGTCGAGGCCGAAACGTCCCTCCCGCTCGTAGTTCCTGATCAGGTACGGCGTGCCGTCGAGGACGAGGACGTCGTCGCTCTCGACGCCGAAGAAATCGGTGGTGTCGGCGATGAGGCGGATCCGCTCGGGCGGGCGCTGGGACGCGCCGCTGCGGGCCAGGAGCCCGCGGACCATCTCCTCGGTGTAGGCGGCGCTCGCAGCCAACGGCGCTGACCTCCGCTTTTTCCCCGAGTCTCCGCCGCGCCCGGGCGCAAGTCAAGGCCGGCGGCATCCCGCGGGGACGCCCCGCGGGCGCATGACAGAAGCATGACATCGGCCGCCTATCGTCCCGCCTGTGCGCGGCGCCATGACGGCGCCAGTCGGAGGAGCGAGACGGATGATGCAAGAGCGGACGGCAGTTGGCAGACGGCAGCGGGTCCTCCTGAGCGGGGTCTTCGGCCCCTTCGGCGTCGACGACGCCTTCGGGCGGCGCGAGAACATCATGGAGCTGTTCCACAACCAGGTCACGCGCGGACAGGGGGTGGCTTCGTTCCGCTTCCACCACCGCTCGTTCGGGCTCTACTTCCTCGCCGCGAACGTCGACGCGGACGTCACGGTGCTGGACTTCCCCTCGCGCCGGCGCTTCGTCCGCGAGCTGCGCCGCGGCTGGGACGTCGTCGGCATCTCGTTCATCGCCCCGAACTTCGTCAAGGCGCGCGAGATGGCGCGCCTGGCGCGCCTGCACGCGCCCGGGGCAACGATCGTCCTCGGCGGTCACGGCGCGGCGATCGAGGGCATCGAGGAGTCGATCGTCTGCGACCACGTCGTGCGCGGCGAGGGGATCGGCCCGCTGCGCCGCCTGCTGGGCCAGGACCCTGATGCGCCGATCGTGCACCCGGCCCTGCCGAGCACCGAGCGCCAGAGCATCCTCGGCGTCCCCCTGCTCGGCCGCACCGCGAGCCTGCTCGTCCCGGGGCTCGGGTGCGTCAACGGCTGCCGCTTCTGCTCGACGACGCACTTCTTCGGGAAGACGTACACGCCGTACCTGCGGACCGGCCGCGACCTCTTCGCGGCCTGCTGCCGCATCGCGGATCTGCGCGGCACGGACGACTTCTTCGTCATGGACGAGAACTTCCTCAAGGACACGGCGCGGGCGCGCGAGCTGCTCGCGGAGATGGAGCGGCACCGTCGCTTCTTCCGTTTCCAGGTCTTCTCCTCCGCCGAGGCGATCACGGCCTTCGGGCTCGACGAGCTGGTGCGCCTCGGCGTGACCTTCGTCTGGATGGGCGTCGAGTGCAAGAGCCGCCAGGCGAACTTCGCGAAGAACAGCGGCGTCGACCCGCGGGCCCTGGTGCGCGCGCTGCGCGACCGCGGGATCAACGTGCTGGCCTCCGGCATCCTCTGCATGGAGCACCACACGCCGGACAACATCCAGGAGGACATCGACCACCTCACGGACCTCGAGGCGGACTTCGTGCAGTTCATGCTGCTGACGCCGCTGCCGGTGACGGAGCTCTACCGCGAGAAGCAGGCGGCGGGCCTGCTGCGCGAGGAGCTGCCCTACGAGGAGTGGCACGGCCAGAAGATGCTCAACTGGCGCCATCCGCACTTCCCCGCGGACGAGGCCGAGCGCTGGCTGCGGCGCGCCTTCCGGCAGGAGTACGAGGAGAACTCCAGCTCGATGCTGCGCGTCGCGGACACCGCGCTGCGCGGCTACGAGGCGCTGGCGGCGCTCGAGCAGACGGACGCCTGCCTCGAGGCGCGCCTCGCGCAGATGCGGGCGCGGGCCCGCGAGTACTCGCTCATCCTCCCGGCGATCGCCCGCACCGCGGTCAACTCCC
>DATDCY010000103.1 GCA_036524115.1 bacterium
GAGCGCCTTCTACATCGGGCTGGTCCGACTCTTCGTATAGCCCTCCCCGTGAGGGGCTCCGGCTTCTCCGTTCCTCGTCGGTCGTCAGCGCCTTGTAGCCGATACGTCGTCGGCGCGCTCCGCGGCGCCGGCGCCGGCTGACGCGACCGGACCGCCTTGAGCGCGAACCCACCCCCGACGGCGGCGACGGCGACGATCAGCGCCGCCATCCACCAGGCGAAGCCGCCCGACTCCTCCGGCGGTGGCGGCGGCACAACCGGGAAAGTGGTCTTCAGCGCGTCTTGCAGCGCCTGGCTCGATTCCGGCGGCGGCGCCGGCGCGGCCGCCTCGGCCGCGGGCGCCTGCGCGCCCGCGGGCTCCTTGGGCTTCGGGGGCGGACCGACCCGGACCACCTTCTCCCTGGTGCGCACGTTCTCGGGGATCGAGGCGAGGTTGTCGGTGAAGACCACGCTCCCCTTGCGGTCGGTGTACTTGTAGTGCGTGACGTTGCCGTCGCTGTCGGCGACCTCGTAGATGACGCCGGCGGCGGGGACTGCGAGCGCCGCGAAGACCGCCAGCGCCAGGATCGCCACGAGCGCCCGCTTCATGGACGCCGAGGATAGGACAGAGCGCGCCGAAAGGGAAGCCGGTGCCCGGGGGCCGGGCGGACGTCAGGCGTGCCGCCGGACGATCTTCTCGAACATGTCAGCGAGTCCGGCGCAGAGCCCGTGAATCCAGGCGTCGCTGAGCTGCCCGATCGCGGTCTCGTCGAAGAAGAGGTGCAGCGACGACTCCATCCCCTCGTCCGGCTTCCACCAGCAGACGAGCAGCGGCAGGCGCGGCAGCGGGTAAAGCACCAGCGAGAGGTCCGACCCGAAGAGGTTCACGGACCGCTCCCCGGCGAACAGGTCGATCAGATCCGAGATCAGGCCGGTGTGCGCGTCCAGCAGCCGCCCGAGGGGCCGCTCGCAGCGCTGCTCGAAGAGCGACGCCCTTCCCGCCGCCGCCTGGCTCAGCTCGCGGAACGGCACCCAGCGCCCGGTCGGCTCGCCGCCGCGCGCGTGCAGGACGTAGCGCAGCAGCGGGATCGCGAGGCCCGCGTGCGTGTGGCAGTCCGAGCCGATTGAGCCGTCGGGGGCGATCTGGAAGTCCTTGCCGAGGCACTTGACGACCAGCCGGCCGCCCTCGACACGCCCGCCGATGCGCGCCGCCGCCGCGGCAAAGTCCAGCGCCGCGACGCCCGCCCGCAGCTCCTGCAGTTCGTCCTGCTGGCCGTCCCAGACGCCGCGGCGCTCGCCGAGGTAGGCGTCGACCGCCGCTGCGGCCTCCGGCGACAGGTACGGGCAGTCGCGCGGGCGCCGCTCGTCCGCCAGGACCGCCGCGGCGAACGCCATGCAGCCGCGCGCGCCGCACTCGCCGCAGTTGGTCCGCGGCAGGTGCCGGTAGACGTCGAGGGGGTTGCGGGGCGGGACCATGCCGCGCATCTTACTGGAACGGGCGGCTCGAGCGAAGCCGCCGGGCCGGGGCGTTTGACAGCCGCGAGCCGTCCCCGTATATCAAGGCCATGGCCCAGCCCCAGGAGCGCCGCAAGTTCCCCCGGGTTCCCATCCTCATCGAGATCTACTACCAGAGCGACTCCCCGGTGATCCGCTCACGGCTCGCGGACCTCAGCGAGGGCGGGCTCTTCGTGGACACCCTCAATCCCCTTCCCCAGGGCGCCGAGGTGAAGTTCCGCTTCGTCCTGCCCGGGAAGGCCATCCAGGAGCCGATCGTCGGTCTCGCGAAGGTCGCGTGGATCCAGCCGGCGGTCGGCATGGGCATCGAGTTCGTGCGGTTCGGGGGCGATGCCCTCGATCGACTGCGGGCCTTCCTCAGCCAGAATCCGTAAGGTCGTCCCCTAGCTCGTCCCCTTCCTTCGCGAGGCACCGAACCTCACGCGGGCGCGCGCCCGGGCCTTTGCGGCTTCCACGGCGCGGTCCCGCGCCGGCGCGGTGGTCACCAGAGATCCGAGCAGCGCGCCGGCCGCCTTGGCGACCTGGCGGACGGCGCGGTCGAACGGGGCCTGGTTCGCCGCCGACGGCTTGGCGAACCCGCTGATCTTCCGCACGAACTGCAGGGCCGCGGCCTGGATCTCCTCGTCCGTGGCGGGTGGCTCGAAGTTGTAGAGCACCTTGATGTTCCTGCACATGACATTCACCTCACCCTGCCGGATTCCACTCGATCGCCCGCCTCCATCTTCTTTCCCTCCACCCACGCGTCGACGATGCCTGCCACCCAGCAGCACACGATCGCGACGGTCGCGACCTTCGTCGCGGTCGGGCTGCGTCCGCCGGAGACCCTGTCGACCTCGGCGAGAATGCTGCCGAGGTCATAGGCGCCGCCGCCGACCGCCACCTTGTCGAGGACGGCCTGGACTTCGCGCACGACCGTTGTCACGATCACGAGCAAACTCGCCGAAACGACGCCGATGAGCGCGATCCCCCGCCCGTGGTGCTTCTGGGCGATCTGGCCCAGGCCGGGATACACGAGCCCGGAGAGAAGCGCGCCCCGCAGCGAAGGATTCATGTCCGGGGCGCCGTGGACGCCAGGCTCGCCGCGAACAATATCGCCTCCTCGTCGTCGTGCCGGCGCACGAAGAGCGGAACGAGGCACAGAAACGACGCGATCCTGATGAACAGGCTTGGATGCTCGATGCACACCTCGTGGTGGAACGTGCACGCGCGCTCGGAGCTCGGAATGAGCGTCATCTCCCAGGTGACCCTGGGACGAACGTGAATGAGATGAAATATCCAGATGTCGCTTCTCTCCGAGACCAGCTTGAGGTGCGCCGGCTCGGCGATCTCCTCGACGTAGTGCTGAACCGCCAGATGCCCGCCGACGGACTCGACGTTGACCGACGTTCTCCTGCCGTCCTCCGCTTTCCCCGCGCCCGCGCCGAGGTGTCCCCTGGCGCACCGCTGATAGCCGATGTCCGACAGCCCGAAAAGCCACCGGGGGATGTCCAGCGCAGCCGCGGGAACGTCGAGCTGGACGTCGTGTGCCGCGCGCGCCAGGACATACGGCCGCTTCATCCCACCTTCCTCGCTGCCCCGATCCGGCTGAACTCCATCGACCATCACGCCCTCCCCTTCTTCCCGACCGGCGCCAGGTACAGCACGAACTCCTCCTCGCCGTCGAGCCGCAGCAGCGCATCCAGCGCCTCCTGGTCATAGGCGCCGACCGCGCAGGCGCCCGCCCCGACGGCCTCCGCGGCCAGGTACAGGTTCTGGCAGACGTGCCCGGCGTCCAGCGGCAGCACGCGGTGCGCCGCCGGGCCGTAGCGCCACTCCATGCGCGCCGGCAGCACGCTCCAGAAGAACGTCGCCGCACCCCGCGCGACGAACGTCTGGCCGAGACAGGCCTGCGCGACCGCCGCCTCCAGCCCCGGCTGCGTGAACTCGAGGAGCAGCCTGTGCTCCAGCGGCAGGTAGCGCCAGATCCCCTCCTCGATCCCCTCCACGCGCCGGCAGTAGAGGTAGGTCTCGAAGGCGTGGCGCGCGCCCGCCGACGGCACGGTGCGCAGCGTCACGGCCGGGCCGGGCCGCTCCGTGACGCCCTGCGTCGCCCAGAGCAGGAACGCCAGCTCGAGCAGCGACAGCGGCTCGTCCGCGAAGCGCCGCAGGCTGCGGCGGCTGCGGATCACCTCGAGCAGGCTTGGCACGCCCAGCCCGGCAAAGCGCTCGGGCGCCGGCAGCTCGACCGTGCGCGCGTCCGCCGCGTACGGCTTCTGCGCCGGCGGGGGCGGCAGTCCGCGGCTCTGCGCGGTCGTGCGAAAGTCGAACCGCGCGCGGATCGAGTCCTTGAGAAACTCCCGGTGCCGGCGGTTCAGCTCGTCCATCGCCGCGCCCTCCCCAAGCCGGATGCGCGCCCCGGCCGTGACCCCGGGCGCGCCGCCCGGGTCAATCCCGCAACTCTATCCCGCCCCGCAGGTACGTGACCGCGTGGCCGCCGATCGACACGCGCTCGCCCCGCAGCTCGCAGAACAGCTCGCCGCCGCGCCGGCTCACCTGGAAGGCGTGGAGGTCCTTCCTCCCGAGCCGCTCCGCCCAGTAGGGGATCAGCGTGCAGTGCGCGCTGCCGGTGACCGGGTCCTCCGGGACCCCCGCCCGCGGCGCGAAGAAGCGCGAGACGAAGTCGCCCTCGCGCCCCGGCGCCGTGGCGATCACCCCCAGGAAGTCCAGGCGCGCGATCGCCGCGAGGTCGGGGGCGAGGCCCCTGACGGTCGCCTCGTCGTCGAACACCACCATGAGGTCGCGCGAGCAGAGCGTCTCGACGGGGGCAGCGCCCAGCATCTTCGCAAGCCCTTCGGGCGGCGCGCACGGCGACGGCCTGCGCGTGGGGAAATCCAGGAAGAGCAGGTCGCCGCGCCGCTCCACCGCGAGGCTCCCGCTCTTCGTCTCGAACGCCACCCGCTCCGGATGCTGCCGCACGTAGTTGAGGACGACGTGCCCGCTGGCGAGCGTGGCGTGCCCGCACAGGTCGACCTCGACCGCGGGGGTGAACCACCGCAGCTCGAAGGCCTCGCCCCGGCGGACCAGGAACGCGGTCTCGGAGAGGTTGTTCTCGGCGGCGATCGCCTGCAGCGTCGCGTCGGGCAGCCAGGCGTCGAGAACGCACACGCCGGCCGGGTTGCCGGCGAAGAGGCATGAGGTGAACGCGTCGACCTGGTAGAACGGGATCATGCCTTGCTCGTGCAGTTGAGCATCCAGTGGATGCCGAACCGGTCCGTCAGGCTCCCGAAGTAGGCGCCCCAGAACATGTCGGCCAGCGGCATCTCGACCTTGCCGCCGGCGGCGAGAGCCTTGAACAGCCGCTCGGTCTCGGCGCGTGTGTCCGGCTCGAGGTTGATGTAGACGTTGTTCCCCGGCGTCACGGTGAAGCCCATCGACTCCGGCGCGTCGGTGCCCATCAGCATGTGGCCGGCCAGGATCGGCAGCTCGACGTGCATGACCAGGTTCGCGTCCCCCGCCGGGATGGGCGGCTGGCCGGGCTGCGCCGGGATGTCCTTGAAGCGGGCGATCGGCCCCGAAAACTCCGTCCCGAACACCCCCTTGTAGAACAGAAACGCCTCTTCCGTTGAACGAACGAAATTGAGATACGTGCTGACGCGGGCCATCGCTGTCTCCTCCTCAGTCGTTGCGGCGGACTTTCGGAGGGAATCTAGGTTGCGGGCCGCGCGGCGGCAACCGGGCGCGGCTCAGTCCGCGGCGACCGCGCTCCTCACCACGAACTGGACGACGCCCTGGAGGAACGGGTCGGCGGCGACCGCCTCGCCGGGATCCGGAATCATCCGCTGCGAACGGTAGCTCCCGCTATCCCCGCCGAAGATCATCGCCTCGCCCCCGAAGCTCTTCTTCAGCTCGTCCAGGCTCGCGGCGCTCGCCTTCAGCGGCAACAGGTGCTCCACAAGCGGCAGGTTCAGCTTGCCGGCGTCCTCGTAGACGGCCCAGAGCCCCGCAGGGTCCCAGATCGCCTGCTCGCCGAGCGAGACGTGCCTGCGCAGCGGGTCCAGCCGGATCATCCGCAGCCCGATGTCGTCGATCTCCTTCTGGGGGAGGAAGACCGCCGCGCTCAGCGAGTACGCCTTCTCCCAGGCGTCCAGGTACTCGGGGTCGAGGTCCGCGGCGGCGCGGTAGTGCCGGTACGCCTCGGCCTTGCGCCCCTGCGCCTCGCGGAGCTGGCCGAGCAGGTACTGCACCTGCGGCTTGCGCGGCTCGGACTGCGCGAGCCCCCCGAGGACCTGCTCCGCCACCGAGCGGCTCTCCGGGTGGTTGAAGACCCCTTCGCACCCGAAGCAGAAGCTCGCCACCTGGCCGAACTGCTCGGGCATCCGCTCGAAGGCGATCTGGTAGTGCTTGCGCGCCTCCGCGACGTTGCCCATCGCGGAGAGGCGCTCGGCCAGCCGCCACTGGACGCAGTAGGCGTCGGCGAACGAGGTGGCCGCCTCCTCGTAGGACGCGAGGCTCCGCCGGATGAGACCGGCCTTGGTGAGCGCATCGCCGCGCTCGGCGACCCTGACCGAGGCGACCACGCGCTCGAAGAATGCGGCGTCCTCGGCCTTGCCCTCGGCCTTGAGGACCTCGGCCAGGACGGCATAGCCCCGAACCCGATCGCCCTGCTTCGCCTCGCCGTCGGTCGGATCCACCTTGAGCGCCTGTCGCACCGTGGCCTCGGCCTCGGCGAGCTTCCCCTCCCGCAGCCAGAGGTTCGCCTTCCAGATCAACGGCCGCTCCTCGAACCGGTCGCGCGCATAGAGCGCATCGAGCCAGGGCGCGATCGACGGGCCGGAGGTCTCGAGCAACGCCCGGTATGCCGGGTCGTCCCCGGGATGGCCGAGCAGATGGCCCTGCAGCACCGCGACCGCCTCGGCATCGCGCCCGGCGCTGTGCAGGGCCCGCCCCACGATCGGGAGCAGCGACTGGAACCTGTCGGCAAGCCCCGTCAGGTCGGCGGCGCCCCACCACGCGGATTCCTCCACGAGGGCCAGCGCGTCGCCCGACCGGTCGGCCTTGTCGTAGAGTTCCGCCAGCCGCGCCAGGTGCTCCGAGAGCAGTCCCGCGGCCAGGAGGGTTGCCCTGCCCCCGGGGAACTCGGCCGCCCCCGCGGAGGCGAGGACGGACTCGATCGTCGCGACGATCGCCCCCTCGGCCTCGGCGTACAGACCGGCCTCCTCGAGCGCGTCGACCATCTCGCCGGCCGGCGAACCATCGAGTTCGTCGCCGCCGAACGGAGAGCCGCCCATCTGCTGCCCAAGCTCGGCGAGGATCGCCGGATAGCCGGCCGCCGCCTCACGGCTCAACTCGGGGCGTCCGAGCAGCCGTCCCAGGCGGCACAGGCGCGGCGCGAGCCTGGCCTTCGCGCGCGCAACCGCCAGCCGCGCCTGGGGCGCCTCGCGGCCGGCGTCGAGCCGCAGCGTCTCGCCAAGGAGGCGCACCGCCTCGTCGACCCGGTCCATGGCGAGCAGCAGCTCCACCTGCCGCTCGTTGATGCCCAGGCGCGAGACCAGATCGAGATCGGGCCGCGCGGCGGCGCCCGCGATCAGGCCCACCAGGTCCACCTGCTCGCCCGAGGCGGCGGCGATGAGCCCGCAGCGGCTCCACAGCGGCAGTTCCGGGCGCGCGGTGAGGACGATCCGGCAGAACTCCAGCGTGTCCGCGGCAAAGCGCATCTTGTCGAACGACTGCCACGCCGACTTGAACTCGGACGCGTCGAAAGCGTCGGCCTCGATCGCCGCTGCCGCCTCGGCGGCCTCCCGCGCGCGCTTGCGGGCGATCAGCCCGAGGACGTGGTTCGCGGCGGCGCGCCGGCGGCTGCTGTCGTCGCCGCGGTAGCGGTACCCCGCCCTCTCGCCTTCGACGAAGGGCTCCGGCGTCGCGACCTCGGCGGGCGACTTCGCGGGAAAGCGGCGCTCCAGCGCTTCGTACAGCTCGACGTCGTCGATCCCCGTCACGAGCTGCCACTGCGGCTCGAGGAGATCCGCCGCGCGCTCGCGGACGATGCGCTTGGCTAGATCGAGAGTGGCGCCGCCGGAGGGGACCGCCAGCGCAAGACCGGGGATGGCCAGGGCCTTGCGGATGAGCGCCTCCGCCCGCGTCTCGCCGGCGAGTTCCACCAGATCCGGCACCTGCACGGTCAGCCGCCCCTCTTTGCGCTCGGACTCCAGCGACCCGAGGTAGCGCTCGAACCTGCCGGCGATGTCCTCCTTCCCTTCCGCCGCGGCGGCTCCCGCGGCGAGAAGGGGTGAATTCCGCAACAAGTTGTCCAGGTAACCCGCGTTGCCCTTGCTCAGGGCGGCGGCGGTCTTCAACTCGGCAAGACTTTCGGTCAGGCCGGCCTGGTCGCGCGTCAGGTAGGACACCGTCAACCGCAGCAGCTTTCCGGAAGTGCCGCGGCCGCCGTCGGGCCTGGCCGAGACGAGGCTCTTGAGCGCGGGCCACGCCGCGGGCGGCGGGACCGAGGACATCAGCGATTGCACCGTTGGCGTGTCGTCGCGCGCCACCTGCATCGCGGCATACTCCGTTGCCTTCATCAGCGCCGCGGGCGGCAGCATCCAGAACCGGTCATAGAGCGCCAGCCAGCGGGCCGCGGCTTCCTCGGCCGGGAACTTCGCGCGGACGTCCCGGAATTCCCGCAGGTCGCGGGCCAGGACGGCGGCCTCGTCGGCATCCGCGCCGGCCTTCGCCTCGACCGGAATCGCCGCGGCCCGAGTGAGGCGCTGGAGCACCTCCCGCGCGCCGATGAGATCCCCGGCCGCAGAGAAGGCTGTCCCAACGCCGATGCTGCCGAGCAGCGCGATGGTGCACATGCCGATGCACATCGACTTCTTCAATGGGTTCGTGCCTCCCTCTTTACGTCGTGTCCCACCGCAAATCGTAGCTCACGCTCCGCCCGCCACCGGGACGGCGCACCAGGATCTCGCGCCTCAGCAGGTCCTCGATCTCGCGAAAGGCCGTCGCGCGGCTCGCGCTGGTCATGCCCACGTATTTCCGGGTGGTCAGCCCGCCTTCGAACCCGTCGCGACCGGCATCGAGCAGACGACCCACAACCTTCCGCTGGCGCTCGCTGAGCCCCACCCCCGCGTGCCGGCGCCAGAACCGCGCCTTGTCCAGGACGACGGCGAGCCGCGCCTCGGAAGCCTCGATCGCCCGCCCAAAGCAGCCGAGAAACCACGCGAGCCACGGCGTGAGATCGCCGTCTCCCGTCGAACAGCGCGCGAGCACTTCGTAGTAGGCGCGGCGCTCCTTCATGATCTGCGAGGACATGCTGTAGTAACGCGACGTCTGGCGGTCATCTCGCGCGATCGCGCGGTCGGTCAGGGCGCGACCCAGCCGCCCGTTGCCGTCGTCATAAGGGTGGACGGCGACAAAGCGGAAATGGGCGACCGCCGCCCGTATCAGGCCATCGGTTCCGGCCTCCCCGCCATTGAACCATGCAAGGAAGCGCCGCATTTCGCCGGGGATCGCGGCGGACGGCGGGGCCTCGTAGTGGACCTTCTCGCGCCCCGCGCCGCCCGAGACCACGCGCATCGGCCCCGGGCCTCTCCAGCGGCCTGCGCGAATCTTCCGAAAGCCCGAATACCCCGTGGGAAACAGAGCGGCGTGCCAGCCGTGCAGACGTTGCACCGTGAGCGCCGACGCAGCGCCCGCCGTGGCGTCGAGGAGCACGCTCACCAACCCGTCAGCGCTGCGATCCGCCGTCAGCCCCGCCGTCGGCACCCCGAGTTGGCGGGCCACCGACGAGCGCACCGAGTCCCGCGCGAGCGTCTCCCCCTCGATGGCGGCGGTCGTCACCGCCTCCTCCGTGAGAAGATCGGCCTGCGCCTCCACGGCCTGCGCCATGCCCAGCGACGCAACCTCGGCGAGGAGCTTTCCCTGGCGCTTGCGGCAGTCTCCGAGGAGCGGCAGCAGCACGGCCGCGTCCCAGCGGAACGCGGTCCAGTCGGGTCGCTGCCAGACGTAGGTTGCCATGCGAGTTAATTGCATCACACAATGAGGCGATTAGCAAGGCCGATCGCTTCAGGCACCCCGGGTGCACGCCGAAGGGATCATCCTGCCTTGTCAGGTCTCGTCGTTAGCCATCTTCCATCATGAGCTTCAGCCTGGCGCGAGGACTGTCGAAGCGCACATCGTTCGGACTGAATTTCTCCGGGTCATATCCGGGCCCCACCCACTCCCGCATGGCGTCATGCTCGGAATCGCGGGGATCGGCCAGCACCCTGAGCAACCTCTCGTAGCCGTGAACGCCGCCGCAGTCCTCGGGCGGGCAAGCCCGCTGTCCGGCAACGCACCTCGGATACCGTCCTCCGGGCCCGCGGTCGACGACGTCCTCCAGGACGATGGTGTGCTCCCAGCCATCGCCGAAGTCGTATTCGTAGTCGGCCGCAGCCCCCTTCTCGGGGAAGTACCGGGCGACCGGGACCTCCCACCCCGACAGGCAGGGGCTCTCGCCGCTGAGGCCCTCCTCGTCGGGGATGCCAATTTCATCCGTCGCCCCGGTACGCGGATTCGGGACCGAGAACTGGTGGAGGTGGGTATCCGTCCAGCCCATCGCATCCTGCACCGCGACGTGCAGATCCCAGAAGGAGCATCGCGGCCCGATCTGTATCCGTCGCCAGACGGGGGGCGTGATCCCTTGGAGCGTCACCAGAAACTGGAGCACCTTGCCAGTCGTCTTCACGTTCTCGCGCCTCAACGGCACTCCCGTTTCCTGGTGTTGCGCGCCGCCATCGCGTCGAAGAGACTCCCCGCGGCCTTCTTGAGCGGACCGAGGCGCACCGGATAGAAGTAGTCGGACTCGTACCAGCCCTTCTCCCGATAATAGGTGTGGTCGCGGTTGCTGTCGTCGAGCCCGAGCCGAATGCTCGTGCGCGCCATCCGAAAGCCCCAGAGCTGGAAGAGCGTCGGCGCCGGATACGCGGGCCGCCCGAGCCGCTCGTGGAACCGCCGGGCGTGCGCCGCCAGCTTCCCGTTGATCCGCCCCTCCTCCTCGGCCGTCATCGGCTCGAGGGCCGTGAAGTACGTCCCATTGACGGTGTTGAAGCCGAGGCCCCCGCCGACGAAATCCAGGTACTGGACGATCTTCGCGCCGCCGTAGATGCCCTGCGCGACGATGCAGGTGAAGCTCTTCCCGAAGAAGCGCGGCCGGTGGAAGACGAAGCCGAGCCGGTCGAGGAAGATCTTCATCACGGCCGAGACCTGGAACGAGTAGTTGGGCGTCGCGAACACCACCCCGTCCGACGCCATCATCTTGCCGATGAGCACGTCGCGGTCGTCCTTGAGCGGGCAGAACTCCTCGCCCTTGACGAAGCACAGCTTGCAGCCGCGGCAGATCTCCAGGTGGCAGTCGCCGAGGGAGACGAGTTCGCATTCCACGTCGCCGAGCGCCTGCAGCTCATCGAGGAACCGGCGCGTGGCGCCGTACGTGTGCTTCTTGCGGGCGGTGCCGAGGAGGGCGGTGACGTGTTTCATGGGCGGGTCCGGTCGCGCGCCCTATTTCTCCTGCAACTGATCCCTTACCTTCTCCGGGATCTTGGAAGTCAGTTCCGGAAACGCCTCGATGATCCTCGCAATGTCCGCGAGGTCTTTCTGCCTCTTGCTTCGGCGACGCGTGTCATCCATGTACGCCCACACCTTCCCTTGCAGGACGTCGCCAAGGGAAGCGACTTTCATCTTGTAGCCGAGGACGTCCTTCTCGGTCGCGCTCACGATGAAGCCCTGGTACAGAGGATCGGTCCGGACCTGAATCCGCAGATCTGACGCCGGGCCTGTAATGTTCACGCTATGTTGGAACTCCTCCACCTTCATCTTCTTCGCCGTTGCCGCCGCGGCGACGGCTCCGATGCGATCGACTGCAACCACGATGTCGACATCAAGGCTGACGACAGGCTCCACGTAGGCGTTCACGGCGAGGCCGCCGATCAGGCAGTAGTCGGAGTTTGTCTCGCTGAGGATGCCGAGAAGCTGCTGAAGGATGTCAGCCTTCCCCCGTGCCAGGGAATTCAGGAATTCCTTTCCGGTCATCCTCT